>JAASTF010000281.1 GCA_021767525.1 Paracoccaceae bacterium | reverse complement strand
GAACCCCGCCCCCAGAACCATCAAAAGGCCGCAAAGCGACACAAGACCAACAATGACACGGCGCATGACACCCTCCGATTTACGCATACGCCTGCGATACAACCAAAAGAGTATGGCAGCGAAAGGGAAAGCCCGCGCCATTCTTCGGGCGCCGGGCCTTTTCCTGACGCCCCGCGCGCGCTAGACAGCGCCAGAACCGCGCGAGTCCCGACATGCTTGACGATCACGACGACATTCACCCGCTGTTTCACGGTGCCCCCAAAAGCACCGAGTTCAAGAAACTGCGCAAACGCATCGTGCAGCACACGCGCGAAGCGATCGAGCAATACGGCATGATCGAACCGGGCGCGCGCTGGCTGGTCTGCCTGTCGGGCGGCAAAGACAGCTATACCCTGCTGGCCGTGCTGCACGAATTGAAGTGGCGCGGGCTGTTGCCGGTCGACCTGCTGGCCTGCAACTTGGACCAGGGGCAGCCCGGCTTTCCCGCCACTGTCCTGCCCGAGTTTCTGGAACGCATGGGCGTGCCGCATCGGATCGAGTACCAGGACACCTATTCCATCGTCATGGACAAGGTGCCCCAGGGCCGGACCTATTGCGCGCTTTGTTCGCGGCTGCGGCGCGGCAACCTGTATCGCATTGCGCGCGAAGAGGGCTGCTCCGCCGTCGTGCTGGGCCATCACCGCGATGACATCCTGGAAACCTTTTTCATGAACCTCTTTCACGGCTCGCGGCTGGCCACGATGCCGCCCAAGCTGGTGAACGAAGAGGGCGATCTGTTCGTCTATCGCCCGCTCGCCCATGTGGCCGAGGACGATTGCGAGCGATTCGCCCGCGCGATGAACTATCCCATCATTCCCTGCGATTTGTGCGGCAGCCAGGACGGGTTGCAGCGCCAGCAGGTCAAGGCGCTGATCGACGGCTGGGAAAAAAACCATCCGGGCCGGCGGCAAAAGATGTTCCGCGCGCTGATGAACGTCCGCCCCTCGCATATGCTGGATCCTGCGCTGTTTGATTTCGTCGGTCTGACCCGCGATCCGGGCGAAAAAGATGACGAGTCGGACGGGATTCCCGTTCTGCGTTAAAGATGCGTTCAACCTGCGCCCTTAGCCTGCAATTCGATTTGCAGAAGGGACGCAGCCATGACCAGCCTTGTCCAGCACCTCATCACCGCGCGCAGTTTGGCACGGCGGCTTTTGTCGGGGCCACCCGCCCTGGCGTTCATGCCCGCGGCGATCCTGTCGGCGTTTTGGCTGGGTGGCGAGGGATGGCTGGTCGTCCTTGCGCTTAGCCTGCCGGTGCTTTTCGCGGCGCTGGGATTGTTCGACAACGACCCGCCCGATGCACTGCCTGCCCGCCCCGATCTCAGCAGCGCGATGGAACGTGCCTTGCAACGCGGGGCGCTTGCCGGGCGGCGCACAGCCTGCGTGATGGTGCAACTGGATAATTTCGACGGGCTGCGCGCACAAATGGGCAGCGCCGCGGCGGCGCATATCGCCGCGCGCACGCTTGACCGGCTGCGCGGCGCCACGCGCGATGGCGACCACGTGGCGCAACTGCAACCGGGTTGCTTTGCCGTGGTGGTTGCACCGATGCGGCACCTGGACCTTGAAGTGGGGATTCAACTGGCCGGCCGCCTGCAATCCCGCGTGGAAGAACCGGTTTCGATCGATGCGCAGGCGGTCTATGCCTCTTGCTCGGTCGGGTTCGTGCTGGATACGCAACTGCGGGGCGCAACGGCACCCTCGATGCTGCAAGCCGCAAGCGCGGCCTTGGACGTGGCGCGCGCGCATGCCCCATCGGCGATCCGGGCCTATTCCCCCGAAATGGCGCAGAGCCCGGCAACGCCCGATGCCCTGGCCGAAGAAGTGGCGCAGGCGCTTGAGAACGGCCAGATCGCCCCCTGGTTTCAGCCGCAGCTTTCCACGGATACCGGCAAGGTTTCGGGGTTCGAGGCCTTGGCACGCTGGCACCACCCCGAGCGTGGGCTGATCCCTCCCGCCGATTTCCTGCCGGTCATGGAACGCTCGGGCCAGCTCGAGCGATTGGGCGAGGTGATCCTGTACCACGCGCTGGCCGCGCTGCGGCAATGGGATGCGCAGGGGTTCGACGTGCCGCGCGTCGCGGTGAACTTTGCCGGCGAGGAATTGCGCAACCCCAAGCTGATCGACAAGATCCGGTGGGAGCTTGACCGCTTTGACCTGTCGCCAGAACGGCTGTGCATCGAGGTTCTGGAAACGGTGGTCGCGGCCTCGCCCGACGATATTATCGCTCGCAATATCAACGGCCTGGCCAAGATGGGGTGCAGCATCGATCTTGACGATTTCGGCACCGGGCATGCGTCGATCAGCTCGATCCGGCGGTTTTCGGTCAGCCGGCTCAAGATCGATCGCTCTTTCGTGCGGCGGGTCGACCGCGATGCCGAGCAGCAACGCATGGTCGCCGCGATCCTGACGATGGCGGAACGGCTGGACCTTGGCGTTCTGGCCGAAGGCGTCGAAAGCGCGGGCGAACACGCGATGCTGGCGCAATTGGGCTGCGATCACGTGCAGGGGTTCGGTATCGCGCGCCCGATGCCCGCCGACAAGGTGGCCGATTGGCTGCACAGCCACCGCGCCAAGCTTACCGAGCCGCCGCCCATAGGCCGCAACGCCGGCTAGGGGGCGCAGGTGCCGCGCCGTTTGCGCGCGATTTCCCATATCCCCCTTGACCTTTGGGGCACTACTCTGTTGAACCGCCCTGACACGATCAGGACAGGTAGCGCCCAACATGGACGATCAGAACAAGAACCTCATTCTGGCCACCGCACTCAGCTTTGCGGTCATTCTGGTGTGGTTTCTGCTGTTTCCGCCCCCCGAACCGGTCGAAGACCCGAACGCCCCTGCGGTGACCGAGCAGGCGCAGGACGCCACCGGCGCGCCCATCGCCACCACGCCGCAGGCCGCCACGGACGCCCCCGCCGACGGCACCGCGCCCCCTGAAACCGCAGATGCGCCGCGCGTCGCGATTGAAACCGAGACCGTTACCGGCGCAATCTCGCTGCAAGGCGGGCGGATCGATCAGCTGGCGCTGAAGAATTACCGGCAAGAGTTGGCGCCGGGCTCGGATATCGTAACTCTGTTGTCGCCCGTGGGCAGCGATCACGCCTATTATGCGCTTTATGGCTGGGCCCCGGGTGCTGGCCTTTCGCCCGACCAGGTGCCCGGGCCCAACACCCTATGGCAGGCCGAAGACGGCCAGCGCCTGTCGGTGGGCAGCCCCGTCACCCTGACCTGGGACAACGGCCAGGGCCTGATCTTTACCCGCCAGATCGCCATTGACGAGAATTACATGTTCTCGGTCACACAAAGCGTGGAAAACACCGGCCAGGCCACGGCCACCTTGGCTCCTTATGGCATCCTGGCCCGTCACGGCGAGCCGCAGGACCTGAAGAACTTTTTCATCCTGCACGAGGGCATGATCGCCATGGCCGATGGCGAACTGACCGAAACCGCCTATGACGACCTGGAATCCGCCAGCGATTACGACGACATCACGATCGAACAATCGGGCTGGATCGGGTTTACCGATCACTACTGGATGTCCACGATGATCCCGGCCGAGGGCGCGCCGGTTCGCGCCAACGCCTTCCACGACACCGGGCGCAACATCTACCAGACCACCATCCGCCAGGCCACGCAAACCCTGGCCCCGGGCGCCAGCGTCACTGTCTCCTCGCAGCTGTTCGCCGGTCCCAAGGAATGGGAAACCATCCGCAACTACGAGGCGGGCGAGGATCTGGACGGTTTCGGCACCTCGCTGATGTACGGGCTGGGCCTGAAATCCGCGCAGCCCTCGGGCATCGACGGGTTCCTGGATTCGATCGACTGGGGCTGGTTCTTTTTCCTGACCAAGCCGATCTTTTTCATGCTGCACGAGCTGAACGCCGCGATCGGCAACATGGGCTGGGCGATCATCGCGCTGACCCTGATCATCAAGGCGATCGTGTTCCCGCTGGCCTATAAATCCTACGCCAGCATGGCCAAGATGAAAGAGCTTCAGCCCAAGATGGAAGAGCTGAAGGAACGCGCCGGCGACGACCGCCAGAAGCTGCAGCAAGAGATGATGGCGCTTTACAAGAAGGAAAAGGTGAACCCGGCCTCGGGCTGTTTGCCGATCCTTCTGCAGATCCCGATCTTTTTCTCGCTCTACAAGGTGATTTTCGTCACGCTGGAGCTGCGGCACGCGCCGTTCATCGGCTGGATTCGCGACCTGAGTGCACCCGATCCGTCGTCGATCTTCAACCTGTTCGGCCTGCTGCCTTGGGAGGCGCCCGATCCGCAGTCGTTCCTGGCGCTGATCTTTATCGGGGTGCTGCCGATCCTGCTGGGCGTCACCATGTGGCTGCAGCAAAAGCTGAACCCGGCACCCACCGACCCGACGCAAAAGATGATCTTTGCCTGGATGCCCTGGGTGTTCATGTTCATGCTGGGCGGCTTTGCCTCG
>JAASTF010000280.1 GCA_021767525.1 Paracoccaceae bacterium | reverse complement strand
TACTCGGCCCACTCCCACGGGCGGGTGAAGGCGCCCAGAACATGGCCCACCTCGTCATCGTGCAGAACGCCGGTGCGCTCGACCCGGGCGACAAGGCCGCGCTTCTTGTCGTCGATCACCTCGACCACCTTTGCGTTCAGCTTGGCCTCTTCCAGGGCAGCGTTATAGACGCGGGTAATGGCGCGCTTGCGCAGGTCGGGCTTGAACACCTTGCCAACCGCGGTTTTCGGCAGCTCATCCAGGATTTCCACGTGTTTCGGCAGGGCCGCGCGCTCGTGCACGTGGATCTTGCAATGCTCGTAGAGTTCCTTGCCCGTCACCGTGCCGCCATCGATCAGTTCGACATAGGCACACGGGATTTCGCCGGCATGAGCATCGGGCTGACCGATCGCGCCGGCAAAGGCCACGTCCTTATGCGCCAACAGCGCATCCTCGATCTCGGCAGGGTCGATATTGTGACCGCCGCGAATAATCAGGTCTTTGGCCCGGCCGGTGATCCACAGATAGCCATCCGGATCGATCCGGCCCAAGTCGCCGGTGCGCAGGTACTTGTCGTGGTAATACAAGTCCTTGTTCTTGTCCGGCTCGGTATAGGTGGCGGGCGCGTTCACGCCGGGATTCGACACGCAGATCTCGCCCACCTCGTCGGTGGCGCATTCCACCGGCTCGCCGTTCACCTCGCGGATGATGCGGATGTCGGTGTAGGGAAAGCGAATGCCGACCGAGCCGACCTTTTTCTCGCCATCGACCGGGTTCACGCTGACCAGGCAGGTCGCCTCGGTCAGGCCGTAGCCTTCGACGATGGTCACCTGGCTGGCGCTTTCGAACCGTTTGAACAGTTCCAGCGGCAAGGGCGCCGAGCCAGAGAACGAGGTTTTCACGCTGCTGACATCGGCATCCACCGGGCGCTGCATCAGCGCCGAAATGGCCGTAGGCACAGTGATGATAAAGGTGATTTTCCAGCGCTCGATCAGTTTCCAGAAATTGTCGAACACGCCATCGCCGCGATAGCCCGCGGGCGTCGGGAACACCACATGTGCGCCCGATTTGATGCAGGCCATCAGGATCACGTGGCAGGCAAAGACGTGAAACAGCGGCAGCGGGCAGATCACGTTGTCTTCGGGCGTATACAGCAGCGTACCGCCCAACCAGCCGTTATAGATGATCCCCGAATAGCGGTGCTGCGCCACCTTGGGCATGCCCGTGGTGCCGCCGGTGTGGAAATAGGCCGCCACCCGGTCGCCCTGCGCATCGGCGAATTGCAGCGTGCGGGGCTGCTTTTTCAACTCCTTGTTGAAATCCAGAACGTCGGCATGGTGGTTGCCGGGGTTCTTGGGTCGGATCAGCGGCACGATCAGGTTTTTCGGGAAGGTCAGGTAACGGTTTAGGTCAACCTCGAGCACCGTGTGCACATTGGGCGCGTGGCGCACCGCCTCGGCCGCTTTCTGCGCCACGTCGGTTTTCGGGAACGCCTTGAGCGTGACGACCACCTTGGCGTTGGTTTCGCGCAGGATGGCGCCCATCTGCTCGGGTTCCAGCAGGGGGTTGATCGGGTTGATGATGCCGGCAATCGCGCCGCCCAGGATGGTCAGGACGGTTTCGTTGCAGTTGGGCAGGATCATCGCCACCACGTCATCCTCGCCCACTTTCAAGCTGCGGAACAGGTTGGCGGCCTGGCAGGTGCGGGCGTAAAGCTCGTCCCAGCTTAGGGTTTCGGCCTTGTCGTTGGGGCCCGACAGCAGCTGAAAGGTTACGGCGTTGGCCTTGCCATGCGCATCCTTCGTCTGCTTCAGCATGTCGTGCAGGGTGACCGGCACATCGCGGTCTTCCCACGGCATTTCGTTTTCGATGGCAATGGAATCCTGCACGGATACAAAGGCCATGATGTCCTCCCTTTCCGGGCGCGAGGCCCGCAATCTCCCTTGTTTGGCGCAGTCTGGTGCGGAAACGCCCCCCACGCAAGAGGGCCGCCGCTACGTCAGCGCGGCACTGGACCTAACGTCAGAAACCCGTCAGAACAGGGCGTTCACAGCAATTTGGGGGTGCCGATGCTTCGCCTGATCCTTTTGTTCGTGGCGCTGGCCCTGCCCGCGCGCGCCGAAATCCTGACCGTCACGCAGGTGGCGCCGCAAACCTGGGCGCTGGTCGGCCCGATGGAGCAGCGCAACGCGCAAAACCTGGGCAACAACGCCACTTTCGGGCTGGTCGCCACCGATGCGGGCGCGGTGCTGGTCGATCCGGGCGGATCGTGGCAGGGCGCGGCGATGATCCATGACGTGGTGCGCAATCTGACCGATCAGCCGGTCACCCATGTCATCAACACCGGCGGGCAGGATCACCGCTGGCTGGGCAACGGATACTGGCGGGCGCAGGGCGCGACGATCATCGCCTCGTCGGCGGCGGTGGCGGATCAGCAGGCGCGCGCCTCGGTCCAGCTCAGCATGCTGGCGCAGTTGATCGGCGACGGGCTGGACGGGACCGAGCCCGCCTTTGCCGATGTGACATTCGACAGCGATTACCGTTTCGATCTGGGCGGCGTGCGTTTCGACATCCGCCACCGGGGCGGCGCGCATACGCCGGGTGACGCCTATGTGCTGGTGCCCGCGCGCGACACGGTGTTCACCGGCGATATCGTCTATGTCGGGCGTATCCTGGGCGTGATGCCCTTTTCCAACGTCAAAAGCTGGATCGAGGCATTCGGCCAGATGGCCGCCGATGCCCCCGCGCACCTGGTGCCCGGCCACGGCCCTGCGACGGACGTGGCGCAGGCCAAGCGCGACACGCTGGATTACCTGGTGAACCTGCGCGCCCGGATCGGCCGCCTGATCGACGAGGGCGGCGATATCATGGAAGCCCCCGGCATCGACCAGTCGGATTTCACCTATCTGGACCAGTTCGAGAGCCTGGCGGGCCGCAATGCGCAGGCGACATTCGAACAGATGGAATGGGAATAAGACCCCGCAAAAAGAAACCGCCCCGGCGATGCGGGGCGGCCCTTTGCATGACTGAAAAGCGCGACGCTCAGGCGGTGGGGATGCGCAGCACCTGGCCCGGATAGATCTTGTCGGGATGGGTCAGCATCGGCTTGTTCGCTTCGAAGATCGCTTCGTATTTCGCGCCGTTGCCCATGGTCTTTTCGGCAATCGCCCACAGGGTGTCGCCCTTTTCGACGGTGTGGAACACGGCGTCGTCAGCCTCGTCTGCCTCGACCTCGGCCACGCCTTCGACATTGCCGACGGCCAGGATGACCTTTTCACGCTCTTCCGCGCTCATGGTGCCGCCCTTGACGGTGACCTTGTCGCCCTCGACGCTGATTTCCGCGCCTTTCGTATCAAGGCCCAGATCGGCCACCTCTTTTTGCAGCTCTTCGGCACTGGGGGCCTCGTCGCCGCCCTTGCCCACGCGCTTGCCGGATTTCTTCCAAAAATTGAACAGACCCATGATCCCGGTCTCCTTGGTAAATGAACGCCCTCACTGTTTCGAAGGGGGGCGCATATCACAAGGGGGAATTGCCCCGGCGCTTTCCCTTACCAGCGGGTCAGCGCGTCTTCGTCCTCGTCGCGGGCGGCGACCCAGTCGGCGCTGTCGCTGGTGTGCTCTTTCTTCCAGAACGGGGCCCGGGATTTCAGGTAATCCATCAGGAATTCCGCCGCCTCGAACGCGTCGCGGCGGTGCCGCGCGGCGGTGGCGACCATCATGATCATCTCGTCCGGCTGCATCCGGCCATAGCGGTGCAGGATCAGCACGTCGCCCAAGGCCCAACGCTCATGCGCCTGCGCCTCAATCTGCGCCAAGGCGCGTTCGGTCATGCCGGGGTAATGCTCGATTTCCATCGCCTGCAACCCGCCCGCCACGTCGCGCACGACGCCGGTAAAGGTGACGATGGCCCCCATGTCGCCCTTTTGCGCCGCGGCAAAGGCGTTGGCCTCGGCGCCAAGATCGAAGGGCTGGGACTGCACGCGCACGGCCATGTCCGTCAGCCCCCGGTCATCGGCGGAAAGAACGCCACCTCGCGCGCGCCGGCCAGGGGCGCGTCGAACTCGGTCAGGTCCTGGTCGACCGCGACGCGCAGCGCGGAAAGGTCGGCAAAGGCCAGGGCATAGCGTTCTTCGCGGGCGCGCAGCTCGTCCACCAATTGGGCCACGGTTTCGGCCTGCGTCTCGACCGCCTCCCGTGGGAGGCCGATGCGTTCGCGCACCCAGGCGAAATACAGCACGTCGATCGTCATGGCGTGTCCTTCAGATGGGGGATGGATTTACGAAAGTAATCCCACCCGGTGATCAATGTCAGCGCCGCCGCAAACCACAGCAGCGCCAGGCCCGCGCGCCCGGCCCAGATCATGCCCTCAAGCTTCCACCACAGGCCATGCAGGTCGGGTTCGCGGCCGTTCAGGATGTCGGTGACCAGCTCGGCATCCATGCCATATGTGGACATGCCGAAGTAATGTTCAAACACCCCTTGCGAAAACAGAACCGCGATGGCGACCAT
>JAASTF010000279.1 GCA_021767525.1 Paracoccaceae bacterium | reverse complement strand
AATTCAGCCAAGGCGCCGCGCAGCTGTGCCACCCGCGCCTTACCCAACCTCCCCCTTCCCAAGGCCCTCGTCCTCTGCAACAAATGACGCATCCACGGGGTAAGGGGGATGGGCATGACAGCGCCCGCAATCGAACTGAAAGGCATCTCGAAATCCTTTGGCCCGGTGCAGGCCAACAAGGATATCTCGATCCGGGTCGAACGCGGCACGATCCACGGCATCATCGGCGAAAACGGCGCGGGCAAATCCACCCTGATGTCCATCCTTTACGGGTTCTACAAGGCCGACGCGGGCGAGATCTTTATCGGTGGCCGCAAGACCGAAATCCCCGACAGCCAGGCCGCCATCGCCGCCGGAATCGGCATGGTGTTCCAGCATTTCAAGCTGGTGGAAAACTTCACCGTCCTGGAAAACGTCGTGCTGGGTGCCGAGGATGGCGGCCTGCTGCGCCCGTCGCTTGCCAAGGCCCGGCGCGAATTGAAGGCGCTGGCCGACGATTACGGGCTGAACGTCGATCCCGACGCGGTGATCGAAACCATCGGCGTGGGCCAGCAGCAGCGCGTGGAAATCCTCAAGGCGCTGTATCGCCAGGCCGAAATCCTGATCCTGGACGAACCCACCGGCGTGCTGACCCCGGCCGAGGCCGACCAGCTGTTCCGCATCCTCGGCCGCCTTCGCGACGAGGGAAAGACGATCATCCTCATCACCCACAAGCTGCGCGAGATCATGGAGATCACCGACAGCGTCAGCGTGATGCGCCGCGGCCAGATGACCGCCACGGTCAAAACCGCCGACACCACGCCCACCGAACTGGCCGAGCTGATGGTGGGCCGCAAGGTGCTGTTGCGCGTCGACAAGACGCCCGCCCGCCCCGGCGCCCCGGTGCTGGAAATCGACCGGCTGTCGGTGACCGACAGCGCCGGCGTGGCGCGGCTGCGCGACGTGTCGCTGACGGTGCGCGCGGGTGAAATCCTTGGCCTGGCCGGGGTTGCCGGCAACGGCCAGTCGGAACTGCTCGAAGTGTTGGGCGGCATGCGCGAGGGCGCGGGTACCGTGCGCCTGAACGGCCAGCCGCTGGCGCTGTCGGGGCGCGACGCGGACGGGCGCGCGCGCCGCGCCACGGGCATCGGCCACGTCCCCGAAGACCGCCAGCGCGAAGGTCTTATCATGCCCTATACCGCCTGGGAAAACACGGTGTTCGGCTATCACCGCGACGCGCGCTGGCAAAAAGGCCCGCTGATGGACAATGCCGGCATCGAATCCGCTGCGCAGCAGCAGATGGACCGTTTCGATGTGCGCCCCGCGAACCCGCGCCTGGCCGCGCGCAACTTTTCCGGCGGCAACCAGCAAAAGATCGTCGTGGCCCGCGAAATCGACCAGGGCCCCGACCTTTTGCTGATCGGCCAGCCCACGCGCGGCGTCGATATCGGCGCGATCGAGTTCATTCACCAGCAAATCATCGCCCTGCGCGACCAGGGCAAGGCGATCCTGCTTGTTTCGGTCGAGCTGGACGAGATCCTGTCGCTCTCCGACCGCGTGGCGGTGATGTTCGACGGCCAGATCATGGGCCACGGCCCTGCCGACAGCGCCACCCAGGTGGGTCTTGGCGGGCTGATGGCGGGGCTTGCGGGTGACGACGCCCGCGCCATGCCGGGCTGGCACTTGTCAGACGCTGCCACCCGAGAAACCGGCACACCCGACGTGGCCGAAATCCAGGCGCAACTGGCCGAAAAACACGCCGACGCCAGCAAGGAGGTCTGAGAGTATGGACAGAATGCCTCCCTGGGCCGACGCGCTTCTGGTGCCACTGATCTCGTTGATCCTGGCCGCGATCCTGTCGGCGCTGGTCATCATCGGCATCGGCGAAGACCCGATTGCCGCCGTCACGCTGATGGTCAAGGGTGCGCTGGGCTCGACCTATGGCTGGGGCTACACGCTCTATTATGCCACCAATTTCATCTTTACCGGCCTTGCGGTCGCGGTGGCCTTTCACGCCCGCATGTTCAATATCGGCGGCGAGGGGCAGGCGATGCTGGGGGGGCTGGGCGTCGCGCTTGTCTGCCTTTACCTGCCGCTGCCGCACTGGACCGTGGCGTTGCTGGTGGCCACCTTGGGCGCGGCGGCTTTCGGCGCGGCCTGGGCGCTGATCCCTGCCTATCTTCAGGCGCGGCGCGGCAGCCATATCGTGATCACCACGATCATGTTCAACTTTATCGCAGCGGCGCTGCTGAATTACGTGCTGGTCAACCTGCTGCGCCCCGCCGGTGCGATGGACCCGGCCAGCGCCCGCTTTCCCGAGGCGACGCATCTGCCCACCTTCCAGGCCATGTTCTCGACCCCGGACGCGCCGCTGTTTCGCGGCGCCCCCGCCAACGTCACCTTCTTCCTGGCCGTTCTGGCCTGCCTTGCGGTCTGGCTACTGATCTGGCGCACCCGCCTGGGATACGAGATCCGCGCCTTCGGCCATTCCGAACCGGCCGCCAAATATGCCGGCATCAGCCCGGTGCGCATCACGATCCTGGCGATGCTGATCTCGGGCGGGCTGGCCGGGCTGATGGCGCTGAACACCACCATGGGCGAGGCCGAGCGCCTTGTCCTGAACTCGGTCGAGGGGGCGGGCTTTATCGGCATCGCCGTGGCGCTGATGGGCCGCAGCCATCCGCTGGGCGTGCTGATGGCGGCGGTTCTTTTCGGCTTTCTGTACCAGGGCGGGGCCGAGCTGGCGCTGTGGACGAACATCCCGCGCGAACTGATCGTCGTGATCCAGGCGCTGGTGATCCTGTTCACCGGCGCGCTGGACAACATGGTGCGGATGCCGCTTGAACGGCTGTTCCTGGCGCGGCGCGGCAAGGGGGCCACGAAATGAGCGATTGGGCCGACAGCCTCTCGATCACCCGCAACGATGGCGCCGACCTGGCGCTGGTCTATCGCGCCGCCTGGGCGCGCGCCATAACCATGGACGAACTGTCGGCCTGGGTGCTGGATCTGCAGGTGCAGCGCAGCGATGCCACCTGCCCGGCCTGGCTGCGCAAGGCGCCCGACGACATGACCCACCCGATGGAGTTTCACAAGGCGCTGCCCTTCGTGCCCAGCGCAGCCGAGTATGACAAAGACGACACCGGCGCCGCGCTGGACGGGCTGGCCTGGGCGCGCGGGCTGCAAACCGGCGACCCGCGCCTGGGCGAGCTGACGCCACGCGGCGCCGCCCTGGCGGCGCTGCAGACCCGCCCCGACATCCCGGCCCAGTTGGCCCGCATCGTTCCACAGGCCGACCTGTCGGCCGCTGCCGCTCAGAAAGGCTGACGCATGGATTTCGCCACCGCGCTGCAAATTCTCGACTCGACCGTGCGGCTGTCGACGCCGCTTTTGCTGGCCTGCCTCGCCGGGCTGTTCTCGGAGCGCTCGGGCATTTTCGACATCGGTCTCGAAGGCAAGATGCTGATGGCCGCCTTCTTTTCCGCCGCCGTCGCCTTTGTCAGCGGCTCGGTCTGGCTGGGGATGCTGGCCGGAATCGCGGCCTCGATGGCGCTGTCGGCGCTGCATGGGCTGGCCTCGATCACCTTTCGCGGCAACCAGCTGATTTCCGGCGTCGCGATCAATTTCCTTGCCGCCGGTCTGACCGTTCTGATCGCGCAAGACTGGTTCAGCCAGGGCGGGCGCACACCGTCGCTGATCGGCGGCGCCCGGTTCGAACCGATCACCCTGCCCTTGGCGGATACGCTGGCCGGCGTTCCGATCCTGGGCCCGATCTATGCCGAGCTGATCTCGGGCCACACCCTGCCTGTCTATTTCGCCTTCGCCTGCGTGCCCGCGACCTGGTGGATCCTGTTCCGCACCCGCTTTGGCCTGCGCCTGCGCGCGGTGGGCGAAAACCCGGCGGCCGTCGATACGGCGGGCATTTCGGTGATCGGGCTGCGCTATGCCGCCGTTGCGATCTGCGGGCTTTTGTGCGGCATCGCGGGCGCCTACCTGGCCACCGCGCTGCAGGCCGGGTTCATCAAGGACATGACCGCCGGGCGCGGCTATATCGCCCTGGCCGCGCTGATCTTTGCCAAGTGGCGGCCCTGGTATGCGCTGATGTCCTGCCTTCTGTTCGGCTTTTTGCAGGCCATCGCCCTGCGCTATCAGAATATCGAGCTCGGCCCGATCACCCTGCCCGTGCAGTTCATGGATGCCCTGCCCTACATCCTGACCGTGGTGATCCTGGCGGGCTTCGTCGGCCGCGCTATCCCGCCGCGCGCAGGCGGCGAACCCTATATGAAAGAGCGCTGACGATCAGGCCAGTTTGCCCCGCCGCATAAGGCCAGCGCCAAGAATCCGACGTGGGCCACCCCATGCCGCACTTGCAAAACGCGGCGCACGGGCGCTAACCATAGATATGTATATCTACCTGCCCATTGCCGAGGTTTCGGTCCATGCCTTCCTGCTGCTTGGCCTGGGCGGGCTGGTGGGCGTTCTGTCGGGCATGTTCGGCGTGGGCGGCGGGTTTCTGATGACGCCGCTGTTGTT
>JAASTF010000040.1 GCA_021767525.1 Paracoccaceae bacterium | reverse complement strand
CCGTAGAGCCGAAGCCGCCTGCGCCGCGCGCGCTCTCCGCGAGGCGCTCGACCTCTCGCCAGCGGGCTTGGAGACACGGCGAGATCACCATCTGGGCGATGCGGCTGCCGCGAGCGATCCTGTAGGGCTCGGAGCCGAAGTTCGCCAGCACGACACCGACCTCTCCGCGATAGTCGGCATCGATCGTCCCCGGGCTGTTCAGCACAGTGACGCCGTGCTTCAGCGCCAGGCCCGAGCGCGGCCTGACCTGCACCTCGAACCCCGCGGGAACGGCCAGCCGCAGCCCCGTGGGCACCAGCGCCCGCGCGCCCGGATCGAGTGTCAGGCCCGCCCGCGCATCGGGCGGAAAATTCGCCCGCAGATCGGCCCCCGCCGCCCCGGCCGTTTCATAGGCCGGCAGGGGCAGGTCGCGATCGGCCTCGTCCGTCCAGGTCAGCTGCACCGTCACCATGCGCATGGTCCCATCTTCATCTTGCCAAATAAACTCCCGCCGGAGGCTCCCGCATTATCCGCCCAGCGCCTCGGCCACGCGTTGCGCCAGGCGCTCGGCCACCTGCGCCTTGGCCATGCGCGGCCAATCCTCGACGCCATCGCCGGTCACGATATGCACGGTGTTGTCGGCCCCGCCGAACGTGCCGGTGCCGGTTGCCACGTCGTTGGCCACGATCCAGTCGCAGCCCTTGCGCGCGCGCTTGGCCTGGGCGTTGGCCACCACCTCGTCTGTTTCGGCGGCAAAGCCCACCACCAGCCCGGGCCGGCCGTCGCCCATCTGCGCGACGGTCGCCAGGATGTCGGGGTTCTCGGCAAATTCCAGCGTGGGCAACGCGCCCCTGGTTTTCTTCATCTTCGATTCCGCCACCTGCGCCACGCGCCAATCGGCCACGGCGGCGGCGAAAATGGCCGCGTCGGCGGGCAGCGCGGCCTGAACCGCCTCCAGCATGTCTTGCGCCGTGGTGATACGCACCACCTGCACGCCCTGGGGCGGCGGCACGCTGGCCGGGCCGGTGACAAACACCACCTCGGCCCCCAGCGCCACAAGTGCTGTGGCAATGGCCGTGCCTTGCGTGCCCGATGAATGGTTCGAGATATAGCGCACCGGGTCAATCGGCTCTTGCGTCGGCCCCGAGGTCACGATGATGCGCTTGCCCGCCAATGGCCCCGCGCCCAGCCGCGCCTCGATCGCGGCGACGATCTCCAGCGGTTCGGCCATGCGGCCCGGGCCGAACTCGCCGCAGGCCATGTCGCCGTCGTTGGGGCCAACAACGGCCACGCCATCGGCCTGCAACTGCGCCAGGTTGCGCTGGGTGGCCGGGTGCTGCCACATCCGCACGTTCATCGCGGGCGCGCACAACACGGGCGTATCGGTCGCCATCAGCAGGGTGGTCGCCAGATCGCCCGCCAACCCACCGGCCATCTTGCCCATCAGATCGGCGGTGCAGGGCGCCACAACCAACAGGTCCGCCACGCGGCTAAGCTGGATATGGCCCATCTCGGCCTCTTTGGTCAGATCGAAGAGATCGCGATGCACCTCTTCCCCGGCCAGGGCGGAAACGGATAGCGGGGTTACGAACTCTTCCGCCGCGCGGGTCATCACGGGCGTCACCGCCGCACCGCGTTCGCGCAGCCGCCGGATCAGATCGAGGCATTTATAGGCCGCGATTCCGCCGCCGATGATCAGAAGTATCCGCTTGCCCGTCAGCATGGCCCCTCCGCCGCTTGGTCGGCACCAGTGTTACGAGCGTGGCCGGGCAACATCAATCCTTGGCGAAGGCGGCGCAGGGGTCGTCGCGCGGGGAGGCGGGCGCATCGACCACCTGATCGAACCGGCCTGCGATCTGCCCATCCTCGGCTTGGCCCAGGCTGAACACGGCCAGATTGGGGCGCGCGGCCGACAAGTAGACCGGGATGCCCCAATCGGCGCGGGCATGGCCGTTGCCGGTGATCACCACCACCGGCCCGCCGGTTTCGTCCAGCGCGGTCAGCGCCGTGCGCGCCAGAACCGCGTCGCGCAGGCGCTGCAACTCGACCATCTGCGGCAGCAGGTTTTCGGGCAAGGCGTTGCAATGGGCCGCGGCCTGAAACGCCAACCGCGCCTGCAACTGCGCCTCGGGCAGCGGCTGATCCAGCCCGTAATCCGCCGCATCCTCGCCGAAACTGGCCGCAACTCCGGCCTCGAACGCGGCGCGGGCGGCGTCGCGCGGCACGGCGGCACCGTAAATGCGCGCCTGCGGGGCGGCGGTGAATATCGGGTGATACATATCGAAATCGGGCCAGCCCGAGGCCGCCCAATCCAACGCCGCGCCCAGCGCCTGCGCATCGCCGCGGTTTTCCGGCGTGACGCGGGCCGCCTGATCCGGTGTCAGCATCTCGAACACCAGCGCGGTGGGCGCGATCCGCGCGGTCCAGTCGGCTTGGGTTTCGTGGTGATCGGGGTTGTCGTGGATCTCGCCCAGGATCACGATCCGGGCATCAGACGCATCTTGCGCCGCCAAGGGCGACGCAAGACAGAGTAGCAGAAGGGCGATCAATCTCATGCGAGAAACGCATGCACCTCTTTCGACTGACCTTCCAGCTTTTTGCGCATTTTCTGGAACGCGGCAGCCTCAAGCTGGCGCACCCGCTCTTTCGACAGGCCCAATTCGTTGCCCAGCGATTCCAGCGTGCGGGTTTCGTCCTTCAGCTTGCGCTCGGTCACGATAAAGCGCTCGCGCTCGTTCAGCGACGACAGCGCGTCGACCAGCCAACCGCGCAGGGTTTCGGTGTCATGCTCGTTCTCGACGATCTCCGTGGCATGATCGCCCTCGTCCTCGATCGTGTCGATCCATTCGCGGCCTTCATCCTCGGTGGATTGCGTCGCGTTCAGCGAGAAATCAGAGCCCGACAGGCGGCCTTCCATCATCTCGACATCATGCAGCGGCACGCCGATTTCCATCGCGATGGTCTGGCGCATCTGGTGACGGTCCAGCTCTTCACCACGGGCCAGCGCCTCGCGCTCCAGCCGCGCCTGCACACGGCGCATGTTGAAGAACAGCGATTTCTGGCTGCTGGTCGAGCCGGTGCGCACCATCGACCAGTTGCGCATCACGTAATCCTGAATCGACGCCTTGATCCACCAGACGGCGTAGGTGGAAAACCGCACGCCGCGATCCGGGTCGAACTTGTCGGCGGCTTTCATCAGGCCCAGGCTGGCCTCTTGGATCAAATCGCCCATCGGCGCACCATAACGGCGGAATTTCGAGGCCATCGAAATGGCCAACCGCATATAAGCGGTAATCAGTCGGTGAAGCGCCTGTTCGTCGCGCTGATCCCGCCAGGCATAGGCCAGTTTCAGCTCGGTTTCGGCGTCAAGTAGTTCGGCCTTCATCGCAACCCGTGACAGCGACATGTCCTGCGGTGCATCGAGTGCCATAATAAACCCCCAGTCTGTTGAGGTGCCACCGTGGCACCCTTCCTACTTTTCTTTGACTTCCGACCAGTGTTACGACCTTTACCAAGAGGCGGATCAAAAAAAGATACATCTAGGATGTTGGCAACATTGACACTGGTGTTGGGCGGAGCGGCCTCGGGCAAATCGGCTTATGCCGAAAAGCTGGCTGAAACCGCCGCGCCGGATCGTCTGTATTTGGCCACGGCGCAACCCGGCGACGAGGAGATGGCGGACAAGATCGCCGCTCATCAGGCCCGTCGCGGTGCCGGTTGGCACACGGTCGAGGCGCCGCTTGATCCCGCCACCGCCCTCCGGTCGGCGAAAGGGGTTGTGTTGCTCGATTGCGCAACCATGTGGCTGAGCAATCACATGATGGCCGGGCACGATATTTCCGCCGAAACCTCGCACCTGTTGCAGGCGCTGGATCAGGCGGGCGCACCCGTTATTGTTGTCTCTAACGAGCTGGGGATGGGTTTGGTTCCCGACAATCGGCTGGGGCGGCAATTTCGCCAGGAACAGGGCAGGCTGAACCAGCGGCTGGCCGAACAGGCCGGGCGGGTCATCTTTGTCGCCGCCGGGCTGCCGCTGGCCCTGAAGGGACCGCTGCCATGAGCCGCTTTTTCTGGGTTCGCCACGGGCCGACGCATGCCAAGAGTATGGTCGGCTGGTCCGACCTGCCCGCCGATCTGTCGGATGTTCCGGCCATTACACGTCTGAACGATGCGCTGCCCGACGATGCGCTCGTGATCTCGTCCGACCTGTCGCGCGCCATCGCCACCGCCGACGCCATCGCGGGCGCTCGCCCGCGACTGCCCCACGACCCCGACCTGCGCGAAATGCATTTCGGCGCGTGGGAGTTGAAGCGCTTTGACGAAATCGAGGATCAACAGCATATCCGCGCCTTTTGGGAGCGCCCCGGCGATGTGCGCCCGCCCGGCGGCGAAAGCTGGCACGATGTCGTGCGCCGCGTCGATCGTGCGGTGGCGCGCCTGCTGGCCACGCATCCCGGCCGCGATATCGTCGCCGTGGCGCATTTCGGCGTGATCCTGACGCAGCTGCAGCAGGGCTTGCGCCTTGGCGCCTATGAAACCTTCGGCCACAAGATCGACAACCTGTCGGTGACCGAGTTGACGCATGACGGCCGCGGCTGGCAGGTGGGGCGGATCAATCACCTTCCGTGACGCAACCCGTCACAAATCAGCGTTATACCTGCGCAGCGCGGCGCCTTATCCTGGCCGGGCACAACAGGAAATTTACCCATGTATGACCTTTTGATCGGCCAGCGCGCCTATTCCTCGTGGTCGCTGCGGGGCTGGCTGCCCTTCGACGCCTTCGACATTCCGCACCGCGTGCACCTGGCCACGCTTTACGATCCCGGCTTTGCCGACCAGGTGGCCGCGTTTTGCGGCGGCCGCACCGTGCCCGCGGCCAAAACACCCGACGGCGGCGCCCTGACCGACACGCTGTCGATCGCCTGGCACCTGGCCGAGGCATTTCCCGATCGTGGGCTTCTGCCCGATGACGGCCCGACCCGCGCCATGGCGCAGAACATGATCTGCGAAATGCACAGCGGTTTCGGCGCGCTGCGCGCCGCCTGCCCGATGAACCTGCTGACCGGCTGGGACGGGTGTCAACCGTCAGACGCCGTTCTGGCCGACCTTGCGCGGATCGAAGCGCTGTGGGCGCAGGCGCTGGAGCGGTCGGGCGGGCCGTACCTGTTTGGCGCCTACACCCTGGCCGATGCCTTCTATGCCCCAGTGGCGGCGCGGATCGCGGGCTATGCCCTGCCCGTGGGCGCGCAGGCGCGGGCCTATGTGGACACGCAGTTGAACGACCCGTCGATGCGCCGCTGGCGCGCGATGGCGATTGCCGAAAACCGCGTTCTGAGCGTCTATGACCAGCCGCTTGAGCGCATGCCCTATCCCGCGCCCAAACCCCTGCCCGCCAAGGCAGTCAACGCCGGCCCGACGGAGAATGACAGCTGCCCCTATTCCGGCAAGCCGGTCACCCATTTCCTGGAAATGGACGGCAAGACCTGGGGGGTCTGCAACGCCTTTTGCCGCGACAAGACCGTGGCCGACCCCGCCGCCTGGCCGAAATTCATGGGGCTAGCGCAGGGCGGCTGAGGGCGCAGGGGGGCTGTCTGCCCCCCGTCGCTGCGCGACTCCCCCCGAGGATATTTTTGGAGAGAGGAAACAGGGCCGCTTTCGTTAACCATTCCTAAACCCTGCACCGTTTAGCTGTCGCAAGGGGGCGTTAACCTTAACGGGGAGTAAGCGGCGCAGATGGTGGCACGGGCCTACACGGTGGCCTTCGAAGGCGTGAGCGCCCGCACGGTCGAGGTGCAATGCGCCGTCACCCCGGGCCTGCCCGCCTTTTCCATCGTGGGTCTGCCCGACAAGGCGGTGTCCGAGGCGCGCGACCGCGTGCGCGCGGCTTTGTCGGCACTGGCCATCGCGTTGCCGTCGAAACGGATCACGATCAACCTGTCGCCTGCCGACCTGCCGAAGGAGGGCAGCCATTTCGACCTGCCCATCGCGCTGGCGCTGCTGGCCGCGCTGGAGATCGTGCCGGCAGACGCCGCCGAAGGCACCACCGCCCTGGGCGAGCTGTCGCTGGACGGATCGCTGGTGCCGGTGGTGGGCGCCCTGTCCGCCGCAATGGCCGCCGCCGAAGAGGACCGGCTGCTTTTATGCCCGGCCGCCTCGGGCGCCGAAGCCGCCTGGGTGGGCGCCGCACAGGTGATTGCCGCGCCCGGCCTGGCCGACGTGGTGCGCCATTTCACCGGCCAGGCGCCCCTGCCCCCGGCCGAACCGGGCGAGGTGGCCGACGATACCAGCGGCCGGTGCCTGCGCGACGTGAAGGGGCAGGAACGCGCCAAGCGCGCGCTGGAAATCGCCGCCGCCGGACGCCATCACCTGATGATGATGGGCACGCCCGGCTCGGGGAAATCCATGCTGGCGGCGCGCATTCCCGGCATCCTGCCGCCGCTGACCGCGGCCGAGGCGCTGGAAACCTCGATGATCCATTCGCTAGCGGGCCTGCTGGATGCTGGCGGCATCAACCGCACACGCCCCTTTCGCGAACCGCATCACACCGCCTCGATGGCGGCCATCGTCGGCGGCGGGCGCCGCGCCGGCCCGGGCGAGATCAGCCTGGCCCATAACGGCGTGCTGTTCATGGATGAATTCCCCGAGTTTCCCCGCACCGTTCTGGAAACCCTGCGCCAACCGATCGAGACCGGCGAGGTGATGGTCGCCCGCGCCAATGCCCATGTGAAATATCCCTGCCGGTTCATGCTGGTGGCCGCCGCGAACCCTTGCAAATGCGGCTACCTGACCGATCCGGCCCGGGCCTGTTCGCGCGCCCCCAATTGCGGCGAGGATTACATGGGCCGTATTTCCGGCCCGCTGATGGACCGCTTCGATCTGAGGGTCGAGGTGCCGCCGGTGGGCTTTACCGATCTTGACCTGCCGCCATCGGGCGACAGCTCGGCCACGGTCGCCGCGCGGGTGGCGGCGGCGCGGGATTCGCAACGGGCGCGCGGCGGGCTGAATGCCGATCTTGAAGGCAGCGTGCTGGACGATCTGGCCACCCCCGATGCCGAGGGCCGCGCGCTGCTGACCCGCGTGGCCGAACGGTTCGGCCTGTCGGCGCGCGGCTATCACCGGGTGCTGCGCGTGGCGCGCACCATTGCCGATCTCGATGCCAGCGACGCGGTGCGCCACCCCCATGTGGCCGAGGCGATCAGCTACCGGCTGGCGCTGTCGAAAGAGGTCTGAACGAACGCCGCGACGGCACGCAGGGTCGCCCGCGCCTCGGGCAGGATGTTGTGAAAGATCGGCCAGACATGGGGCAGGTCGTGCTTTTCGACATAGGTGACGGGTACGCCCTGCGCGCGCAGGGCGCGATCCATGTTGCGGCTGTCATCGCGCAGAATTTCGGTGCTGCCCGCAGTCAGCCAGACCGGGCAGGCGCCGGTGAATTCGGCGTAAAGCGGGCTGGCGGAGGGGTCTTTGCGGTCGCCCTGGCCGATGAAGGCCTCGGTCATTTCGGTGACGCGCTGGGCGGGCAAAACCACGTCGCTGGCGGCATTGTCGCGTATCGAGGCGCTGGAATCGGTCAGGTCGGTCAGCGGCGAAAAGGCGAACAGGCCCGCCGGCATCGGATGGCCGCGCGCGATGATCCGCGCCAGCAGCGCCAGCGCCAGCCCGCCGCCCGCGCTGTCGCCGCCCAGCACCATCTGCGCAGGCGGCTGCCCCTGCGCCAGGATGTCGAGATAGGCCGCCTCGGCATCGTTGATGGCGGCGGGGTGCGGATGCTCGGGCGCTTTGCGATAGTCCGGCAGCAGGGCGGCGCAGTCGGCCATGTTCGCCAGCGTCGCCAGCATCGGGGCATGGGTGCGCGGGCTGCCGAACACGTAGCCGCCGCCGTGGAAATACAGGATCATGGCGTCGGGCTGCGTCCCCTTGCGGGCGATGCGCAGCGCGGGCCGCCCGCCTGCGTCGCACGGCATGACGCTCATCCCCCGCGGCCCATGAAAGAACAGCCGCGCCTTGCGCTCGAAGCTGCGGCGCAGCCGCTCGGGCGAGCTGGCGCGGCGCAGGTGCGGCCGCTCGGTCAGGCGCAGATACAGGTTCAGGGGCGCGCGCATCAGGCTCATGCGCGGCGGGCCTCGATCGCCTCCCAGATCTTGGCGGCGGCGTTGATGCCGTCGAACCGCTCCAGTTCCTGAATGCCAGTGGGCGAGGTCACGTTGATCTCGGTCAGGTAGTCGCCGATCACGTCGATCCCCACGAAAACCTGCCCCTTTTCGCGCAAAAGCGGGCCGATGCGGTCGCAGATCTCGCGGTCGCGCGCGCTCAGCTCGATCTTCTCGGGCCGCCCGCCCACATGCATGTTCGAGCGCGTCTCGCCCTCGGCCGGCACCCGGTTGATCGCGCCGATCGGCGCGCCATCGACCAGGATCACGCGCTTGTCGCCATTGCTGACATCGGGCAGAAATTTCTGCACGATCAGCGGCTCGCGCGAGAAATTGGTGAACAGCTCGTGCAGCGAGGTCAGGTTGCGGTCGGATTCCGTCAGGCGGAACACGCCCGCCCCGCCATTGCCATAAAGCGGCTTCAGGATGACATCGCCATGAGTGTCCTTGAACCGGCGAATGGTGTCCAGATCGCGGGCGATCACCGTCGGTGGCGTCAGATCGGGGAAATCCAGCACCAGCAGCTTCTCGGGGTAATTGCGCACCCAGAACGGATCGTTCACCACCAGCGTCTTAGGGTGGATGCGCTGCAACAGATGCGTCGTGGTGATGTAGAACATGTCAAAGGGCGGATCCTGGCGCAGCCAGACCACGTCAAATTCCGACAGGTCCACCTCGGCCTCGCCGCCCAGGGTAAAATGGTTGCCCTTTTCGCGCCGCACGGTCAGCGGCCAACCCCGCGCGGTGATCCTCCCCTCTTGATAGGCCAGATGCTCGGGCGTGTAGTAAAACAGCTCGTGCCCGCGCGCCTGCGCCTCTTCTGCGATGCGAAAGGTGCTGTCGGCGTCGATATTGATCGGACCGATCGGGTCCATCTGGAAGGCGATTTTCATCGGTAACCCCTGCTTGCGTCGCATCTTACATGGCGCAAGGGGCGGTCAGAGGCAAATCAGAATTCGCCGAAGGCGTTTTCCACGATCCGCGCCTGACCCTGCCCGTCGACCACCGCCAGATCGAACCGCATGTCTGCCAGCAGACCACCCGGCTGGGTGCCCGCGAATTCCTGTGCCGCCATGCAGATGCGCGCCGCCTGCCGCGGCGACAGCGCCGCCAGCGCCCTGTCGAATGTCCGCGCGGTCTTCACTTCGACAAAGATCAGCCCGCTGTCATCGCGCAGCACCAGGTCGATTTCGCCGCCCTGCCCGCGCCAGCGCCGCGCCAGAACCTGCGCGCCCGCCGCCGCATAGATCCGTTCCACACGATCCTCGGCCGCCGTGCCCGTCAGATAGGCGCGCTGCCCGCGCGTCCGCCGCGCCTGAACCGGCGTGGCCACCTGCCCGTGGGGATCGAAATGCTGCGTCATTCCATCTCTTTCTCAAGCTTCAGCGCCAGTTGATAGACCTTGCGCCTTGGCAATCCGGTTTCCGCGCTGACCCGGTCCGCCGCATCCCTTACAGAATAGTCCGCCAAAGCCGCCTTAACCAAGCTTTCTAAATCATCTTCCCTAACAATTCCCAAATCCCCCCGGTCCACCAGCACCACGATCTCGCCCCGCGGGGGGTCGTCGGCGCAGCCTTGGGCCAGCTCGCCCAGGGTGCCGCTGCGCACCTCTTCGAATTTCTTGGTCAGCTCGCGGCACAATCGGGCCGGCCGGTCGGGCCCCAGCACCTCGGCCGCGTCGCGCAGCATCGCCGCGACCCGCTTGGGCGATTCGTAAAATACCAGCGTCGCCGGCACGTCGCGCAGCGCCATCAGCGCGGATTTCCGCTGACCGCCGGCATTGGGCAAAAACCCCTCGAAGAGAAAGCGGTCGGTGGGCAATCCGGCGATCGACAGCGCGGTGATCGCCGCCACCGGCCCGGGCGCCGCCGTCACCGCGTGCCCCGCCTCGCGCGCGGCGCGCACCAGGTCGAAACCGGGGTCCGCCACCAGCGGCGTGCCCGCCTCGGACGCGTAGACCACGCTTTGCCCCTCGGCCAGCATCTGCAACAGTTTCGGCCGCATCCGCGCGCCGTTATGTTCGTGATAGGCCAGCACCTGCCGCTCGCCCAGCGGCACGCCGTGAATCTCCATCAGCTTGCGCAGGCTGCGCGTGTCCTCGGCCGCCAGCGCATCGGCACTGGCCAGCAGGTCAAGACCGCGCAACGTGATGTCCCGCGCGTTCCCCAGCGGTGTCGCGATCAGATAAAGCCCGGGCGCCAACAGGCGCTTTTCCCAATTCTGCACTAGACCCATCCCTCATGGCGTTTATTATCGCCCCGAATTGCAGGTGGCCCCTAGACCACCCAGACCGAGGGAGCTTTATCGTCCATGTTTGCTGTTTTGTCCTCTGCCCGCAAGGTGCTGTGGCGCGCCGTTGCCCTGCTGTCCATTCTTTGGCTGGCCGCCTGTCAGACCGTCGGGATCGGCAGCCCGGGCGGCGGCCAGTCGATCGATCCCGCGGCCCCGGTGCCCGTGGCTCTTCTGGTGCCCCGCGGCGGCGGCAATGCCGGCGACGACCTGCTGGCGCAATCGCTGGAAAACGCGGCCCGCCTGGCCATCGCCGATCTTGACGGGGTGGCCATCGACCTGCGCGTTTACGGCACCGCGGGCAACGCGGCACAGGCGCAGCAATCGGCGCTGCAGGCGGTCAGCGACGGCGCGCGCATCATCCTGGGCCCGGTCTATGCTGAATCGGCCAATGCCGTCGCCGTGGCCGTGGCGCCGCGCAACGTGAACGTGCTGTCCTTTTCGAACAATTCCACCATCGCCGGCGGCAACCTCTGGATCCTCGGCCCGACCTTCCAGAACACCGCCAACCGGCTGGTGTCCTATGCGCGGGGACAGGGCAAATCGCGCTATGTGGTGGTTCATGCGAACAACGTGGCAGGACAGCTGGGAAACCAGGCCATCCAGCAGGCCGTGTCCGGCAATGGCGGCACGGTCGTCGGCACCGTTTCGCACGAATTCTCGCAGTCCGGCGTCGTCAACGCGGTGCCGCAGATCGTGTCGGCCGCGCGCTCGGGCAATGCCGATGCGATCTTCATGACGGCGAACTCGGCCGGGGCGCTGCCGCTGCTCAGCCAGATGCTGCCCGAGGCTGGGCTTGGCCCCGACGTGGCGCAATATATCGGCCTGACCCGTTGGGATATCCCGGCCCAAACGCTGGATCTGCCGGGCGTGCAGGGCGGCTGGTTCGCCATGCCCGACCCGAACAAGACGGCCGCCTTCCGCAGCCGCTTCCAGGCCGCCAATGGCAGCGCACCGCACCCGATCGCGGGGCTGGCCTATGACGGCATCGCCGCCATCGGCGCCCTGGCCAAAAGCCGGGGCCGCGACGCGCTGACCGGCGCGGCGCTGACCCAGGGCGCGGGTTTCCAGGGCACCGGCGGCATCTTCCGCCTGCGCCCCGATGGCACCAACCAGCGCGGCCTGGCCGTCGCCACGATCCGCAACAAACAGGTGGTTGTGATTGACCCTGCCCCAACAGCCTTCGGCGGCGCCGGTTTCTGAACCGTCGCACCTGCCGTTCTCGACCGATATCCTGCCCGCCCCGCCGGGGCAGCTGCTTTGCGCGCCTGACGAGGTTTTCGACGGGCGCGCGGTGCATGACGCTTTGGCGCGTGCGCTGGACGGCGTCGCCCCCGATGCCGCGCGGCCGGTCATCGTGCCGATCCTGCAGGGGGCGTTCAAAACCGGCCATGCCGCCATCGCCACCGCGTTTGAGGCCCAGCCGTTCGCGGCGCGCCCGACCGTGGCGGCCTATGCCTGGCTGACCGATTGCATCGTCACCACCGTGCTGCACCTGTCCAAGGATGTCCTGCACGCCAACGCCACCCCCACCGAAGGCGAGCGGCTGGCGCTGTTCGCCGTCGGCGGCTATGGCCGCGGCGAGATGGCGCCGCAATCCGATGTCGACCTGCTGTTCCTGACCCCAACCAAGATCACCGCCTGGGCCGAAAGCGTGATCGAATCGATGCTGTATATCCTGTGGGATCTGCGGCTGAAGGTCGGCCATTCCAGCCGCACGATCCGCGATTGCATCCGCCTGGGCGGCGACGATTACACCATTCGGACTGCCCTGCTGGAACACCGCTGGCTGGGTGGCGACGCGAAGCTGGCGAAAGAACTGGACCGCCGCCTGTGGGACGAGCTGTTCGCCGGCAGCGCCTCGGATTTCGTCGAGGCCAAGCTGGCCGAACGCGACAGCCGCCATGTCAAGCAGGGCGAGCGTTACGTGGTCGAACCCAACGTGAAAGAGGGCAAGGGCGGCCTGCGCGACCTGCAAACCCTGTATTGGATCGCCAAGTACGTGCACCGGGTGCAAAAGGTCGAAGAGCTGGTCAAGCTGGGCGTGTTCCGCCCCGAAGAATTCGAAACCTTCACCCAGGCCGAGAATTTCCTGTGGGCCGTGCGCTGCCACCTGCACCTGATCACCGGCCGCCCCACCGATCTGCTGACCTTCGACATGCAGGTCGAGGTCGCGGCGCGCATGGGCTATGCCGACAAGGGCGGGCGCCGCGCGGTCGAACACTTCATGCAGGATTACTTCCGCCACGCCACCGCCGTGGGCGACCTGACGCGCATCTTCCTGACCAAGCTCGAGGCCGACCACACCAAGGGCGCGCCGCTGCTGGAACGCATCTTTCGCCGCCGCCCCCGGGTGAAACCGGGCTACGAGGTGGTGCATGGCCGCCTTGCGATTTCAGATGACAAGGCGTTCCTGTCCGACAAGCTGAACCTTTTGCGCCTGTTCGAGGAAGGTCTGCGCACGGGGATGCTGATCCACCCCGACGCGATGCGCCTTGTCACCGCCAACCTGCACCTGATCGACGACGACATGCGCAACGACCGCGAGGCGCGGCGCATCTTCCTCGATCTGCTGCTGAAACACGGCAACCCCGAACGCGCGCTGCGCCGCATGAACGAGCTGGGCGTGCTGGCGGCCTTCATCCCCGAATTCGCACCGGTCGTGGCGATGATGCAGTTCAACATGTATCACAGCTACACCGTGGACGAGCACACGATCCAATGCATCCGCGTGCTCAGCCAGATCGAACATGGCGAGCTGACCGAGGAACTGCCGGTGGCCAGCGGCATCCTCAAGGCCGGCGTCAATCGCAAGGTTCTGTATGTCGCGCTGATGCTGCATGATATCGGCAAGGGCCGCGACGAGGATCACTCGGTCCTCGGCGCCCAGATCGCGCGCAAGGTGGCGCCCCGGCTGGGCCTCAACCGCACCGAATGCGACACCGTGGAATGGCTGGTGCGCTATCACCTGCTGATGTCCGACATGGCGCAGAAACGCGACCTCAGCGATCCGCGCACCCTGCGCGACTTCGCCAAGGCGGTGAAAAATCGCAAGCGGCTGGATCTGCTGACCGTGCTGACCGTCTGCGACATCCGCGGCGTGGGACCGAACACCTGGAACAACTGGAAGGCCATGCTGCTGCGCCAGCTGCACCGCGAAACCGCGGCCGCGCTGGAACACGGGCTTGAGGAGCTCAACCGCGAAAACCGCGGCGCCGAGGCCCGCCGCGCCCTGCGCGAGGCGCTGGCCAAGTGGGAACCCGCCGCGCTGAAACGCGAAACCGCCCGGCATTACCCGCCCTATTGGCAGGGCCTGGATACAGCCACGCAGGTGGTGTTCGCCAACCTGCTGCGCGACCTGCCGGATAATGAAATCGCCATCGACCTGGCCATCGACGAAAACCGCGACGCCACCCGCGCCTGCTTTGCCCTGTCCGATCACCCGGGCATCTTCTCGCGCCTCGCGGGCGCGCTGGCGCTGGTGGGGGCCAACGTGGTCGACGCGCGCACCTATACGTCGAAAGACGGCTATGCCACGGCGGTATTCTGGATTCAGGACGGCGACGGCAGCCCCTACGAATCCGAACGCCTGCCCCGCCTGCGCCAGATGATCCACAAGACGCTCAAGGGCGAGATCAAGGCCACCGAGGCGATCAAAAGCCGCGACAAGATCAAGAAACGCGAACGCGCCTTCCGCGTGCCCACCTCGATCACATTCGACAACGAAGGGTCCGAGATTTACACCATCGTCGAGGTCGACACCCGCGACCGCCCGGGCCTCTTGTTCGACCTCACGCGCACGCTGGCCAACAACAACGTCTATATCGCCTCGGCCGTCATCGCGACCTATGGCGAACAGGTGGTCGACACCTTCTACGTCAAGGACATGTTCGGCCTGAAATTCCACAGCGCCCCCAAGCAAAAGGCGCTTGAGAAAAAGCTGCGCGAGGCGATCGACCAGGGCGCGGAACGCGCCTCGGCCTAGGGCGGGGCCGCCCGGGGCGATGCCTTGGGCGGCGATCTGTGCTAGGCTGGTCCCGCAATCACAGCGGGGCACCGAACATGAGCCAGCCTGACCAGATCTGGGGCACCGTTTCGGTGCAAGACCACCTGCGCCCGCAGGCCTTCGTGGCCGAGTTGCTGCTTTTCGAAACGCTGGTGGTGCCGCGACCGCCATCTGGTGCGACATGGCCCGCCGAATGGGACGCGGCGCAGCAGGAAAGGGTTCTGGGCTGGCTTCCACCCGACAGGGTGATGGACGTGCCCTGGGACGAAACGCAGCACGACGCGTTCGAGCAAAAGAAACTCGCCAACGGCGCGCAGATGGATATCGAAAACCTGCAGGCGACCCCCGGTTTCGCGCAGGCCCGCGACCGGCGCGATTTCGAAGATCCGCTGTTTCACATGACCCGCATGGTGTTGCAGGATCACGTCGACAAGGCGCGCAACCGCCGCCTTTTGGCCGGCGTGCCCAAGGCCGATGTCGCGGTGATCCCGGCCTATAACGGCCCCAAGGCGTTTCGCAGCGCCACCGACGGGCACGAACGGTTGTTTCGCGCCTTCAACTGGGAATTCCTGGTGCCCCATGACGAAACCGCTGACGGCAAACGGCGCAGCCACCAAGACCTGATAAAGGCGGCGCTCGATCTTTGCGCCATGCCCGAGGTGCAAGCCCACCGAACCGCGTTGCGGGTCTGGACCTCGGCCGAGGCGCTCAGGGGCACCACCGTCCCGCAGGCGCAAGAGCGGATGGAGGCGCTGATTGCGGATTATGCCAAGGCCATAGCCGCGACCAAGCTGCCCATGCGCGTGAAATGGGGGGCGGGCATCGCCGAGTTTCTGGGCGCAGCCGCAGCGATCGCCGTCAACCCGGCCTTCGCCCTGCTGGGCCCGGCGATCAAGCTGGGCGAAATCGCTGCGCAACCCGCGCTGGATCGCAAGGCGACCGTGCCCGAGGCGGTCAAACCGGCCGCCCTGATCCATGACGCCCGCGCGTCGTTCACCGGCGTTTCGGCCACAGGCCCGGATGGTGGCGATGATCGCATCCGGATTGCCGATCACTGGCCGCGGAATGTGCCGCTTCACTACGTTTGATGCGGCGAAAGCCCATGTGCCCGCATATGCATCACATGTGCATGTCTTGTGCATGTCTTGTGCCCCCCGAAACCCGCCCTCCTCGGCGCCTTTCCCCGCGCGCCCTTCCCCCCGCCCGTGCGATCCGCTAAACCGCGTCCAACCGCTTGCCAAAGGGCCCCCGCATGAAACCGATCCGCCTGATGTCCGGCTTTCTGACCGTCGGGTTCTGGACGTTGATGAGCCGTATTCTCGGCTTCACGCGCGAGATTCTGATCCTCGCCTTTATCGGCCCCGGCCCGGTGATGGATGCCTTTGTCGCCGCCTTTCGCCTGCCCAACATGTTCCGCCGTTTCTTTGCCGAAGGTGCGTTCAATGCGGCATTTGTTCCAATGTTTTCAAAGAAATACGAAGGCGAAGAGGACGCGCGAAAATTCGCGAACGACGCCTTCAACGGTCTGGCCTTCGTGGTGCTGATCCTGACAGGGCTGGCGATGCTGTTCATGCCGGCGCTGGTCTGGGCCACGGCCGAGGGCTTTGTGGGGGACGAACGGTTCGACCTGACCGTGGGCTACGGGCGCATCGTTTTCCCCTATATCCTTTTCATGTCGCTGGCAGCGCTGTTTTCCGGCATCCTGAACGCCACCGGCCGCTTCGCCGCCGCCGCCGCCGCCCCGGTATTGCTCAATATTTTCGTCATTGCCGCCATGCTCACCGCCGCCCAACTGGGCGGCACGGTAATCTATTGGCTTCTATGGGCAATTCCCGTCGCCGGGGTCGCGCAACTGGCACTGGTCTGGTTCGCTGCGTCCCGCGCGGGTGTGGCACTGCGCCCCGGCCGCCCGCGCTGGACGCCCGATATGAAGCGGATGATCGTCGTGGCAATCCCGGCGGCCCTGGCCTCGGGGGTGTTGCAGGTGAATCTGCTGGTCGGGCAGCTGGTCGCGTCCAACACCGAAAACGCGCTCAGCTGGCTTTACGCGGCTGACCGCCTGTACCAACTGCCGCTGGGCGTGGTGGGCATCGCGGTGGGCGTGGTGCTGCTGCCCAGCCTGTCACGCCACTTGAAATCCGGCGATGCCACGCAATCGCGCGAGGCGCTGAGCCGCGCGGCCGAGATCAGCCTGGCGCTGACCCTGCCTTCGGCCGTCGCGTTGATGGTGGTACCCCTGCCGTTGGTTTCGGTGCTTTACGAACGCGGCCAGACCACCAGTGACGACAGCGCTGCCATCGCGGTGGCCGTGGCTATCTACGGGCTGGGCCTGCCGGCATTCGTCTTGCAAAAGGTGCTGCAGCCCTTGTTCTTCGCGCGCGAAGATACGCGCAGCCCGTTCCGTTTCGCCGTGGTGGCGATGGTGGTGAACGCTGCGCTGGCCATCGGTCTGTCGATCTGGATCGGCTGGATCGCCGCAGCGCTGGCCACCACGGCGGCGGGCTGGGTGCAGGTGGCGCTGCTTTATGCCGGCACCCGGCCGATGGGACCGATCGCGCGGT
>JAASTF010000278.1 GCA_021767525.1 Paracoccaceae bacterium | reverse complement strand
TAGGCGGCCTTGGTCTGGTCCCACAGTTCGTCAATGGCATCTTTGCCCGAGCCGGACACCGACTGGTAGGTCGACACGACAACGCGCTTGATCTTGGCGCGGTCATGCAGCGGCTTGAGTGCGACAACCATCTGCGCGGTCGAGCAGTTGGGGTTGGCGATGATGTTCTTTTTCGAATAGCCGTGCACCGCCTGGGGGTTCACCTCGGGCACGATCAGCGGCACGTCGGGGTCATAGCGATACAGGCTGCTGTTATCGATCACGACGCAGCCGGCCTCGGCCGCCTTGGGCGCGTATTTCTTGGTCGCGTCCGAGCCGATGGCGAAAAGCGCCATGTCCCAGCCGGTGAAATCGAAAGTGTCCAGATCCTCGGTTTTCAGGGTCTGCTCGCCAAAGCTGACCTCGGTGCCCAGGCTGCGGCGGCTGGCCAGCACGGCGACCTTGTCGACCGGGAACTGGCGTTCCGCAAGGATGTTCAGCATTTCCCGGCCCACGTTGCCCGTGGCGCCGACGACGACGACATTATACCCCATTGGGGAACTCCTTTCGTTTCAGGACGCGCGCTCAATACATGAGCGGCGAGATAAGGGAAAGGGGCGATCAATCCAGCCTGTCGCGCGAGAAAAGATAGGGGATCATGCCCAGCGACAGGATCACCGCGAAAAAGGCGAAAAGCAGCCGATAGGGCTCGACCACGCTGTCGGTGGCGGCGGCGGTCTGGGCATAAAGCTTGCCGGTGACGAACTGAAAAAGCCCCACACCGCCGATGGAGAAAAGGTTCATCAATGTGACGCCGCGCCCCGTCAGATGCGCGGGCAGAAAGCTGCGGCCATGGGCCATCATGACCGGGTAGGTCATGCCGAAAAAGGCCACGGTTGTGCACAGGATGACGGCGGGCCAGTAGCCCGCTTCGGGCATCAGGGCGAGCGCCGCACAGCCCGCGATGCCGCCACAATTGCCCGCGATGACCACCCATTTGCGCGTGCCCAGCAGCCGGTCCAGCGGGCCATAGACAAAGGCCGAGATCACCATCGCCATCCCCATGATCAGCGTGGCGGTGCCGATCACCTGCGCCGTGGCGCCATAGACATCGGCCAGGTAGGGCCCCACCCACAGGCCGCGCAGGCCGGCGGCAGGGGCATAGTTCACCGCCATCAAGGGAATGATCAACCACAGCGCCGGAATGCGCAGCACCGCCAGCACGCTGCCGGTATTCGCCCCTTCGGCGCGCGGCGGATCCTCTACCAGCGCGAAGACGCCCACCGCCACCAGAAGCGACAGCGCCGCCAATCCCCACAGGCTCTCGCGCCAGCCGAACGCCTCGACCGCCCAGGCCATCGGCGCGGCGCTGGCCAGGTTGCCGATGGACCCCACGCCGATCATCGCCGCGCCGAGCGTGGCGAACATGGCGGGCGGGAACACGCGGGCAAAGATGTAATACGAGCCCATCAGCACCGGCGCGCAGCCCACGCCGATCAACCCCATCGCCACCACCACGTGGCCGGGCGTGGTGGCCATCGCGAACAGCGCAGCCCCGCCGCCGCCACCGATCGCCAGCAGGACCGAGGCGGTCAGGCGCGGGCCCACGCGGTCCAGCGCCTCGCCGATGGGTATCTGCATCAGGGCGAACACCAGGAACCACATGCCCGAGGCAAAGGCCAGATCGTCGGGCGTGGCGCCCAGGTCGCGTTCCAGCGCGGTGGTCAGAACCGCAAGGAAGGCCCGGTAGAACTGACTAAGCACATAGGCCGCACAAAGCAGCGCCAAACCAAGCTTCATTCCCGCGCCTCCTCCCAGATCGCGGGGAATGGGTGGCATGGGCCGGAGCCGGATGCAAGTCGGCGATCAGCGCCCCTGCCGCAGCCGCCCCACGATGCCGGTGGGAAAGAAATAGATGCTGAGGATGAACAGAATCCCCAGCCACAGCAGCCAGCGGTCGGCATTCAGCAGCTCGGGCAGAATCGGCAGCCCCTCGACCGTGCCGGCGGCCAGGCCCATGAGCTCTTGCAGGTAATTCTGCGCCAGAACCAGCAGCGCCGCCCCGATCACCGCGCCATACATCGTGCCCATGCCGCCGATCACGACCATCAGCAGGATATCCACCATGATGTCGAAACTCAGCACCGTGTCGGGCCCGACATAGCGCAGCCAGATCGCGTAAAGCGCCCCCGCCAGCGCAGCGATGAAGGCCGACAGGCAGGTGACCGTCACCCGGTATCCCACGACGCGATAGCCGATCGCCTCGGCCCGGAAATCGTTTTCACGGATCGCCTGCAACACCCGGCCAAAGGGCGAATTGACCACGCGCAGCATGAACAAAAACAGCAAAAGCGACACGCCGAAGACCAGGTAATAAGCCAAAAGCTTGCCGTTCAGCCGCACGCCAAACAACTCATCGCCGAACTTGAAGGCCGGCGTCAGCGCGCGGGGCGTGCGAAAGCTCAGCCCGTCCTCGCCGCCTGTAAGCGTCGACAACTGGCTGACCAGAACCGCCACCGCACTGGCCACGGCGAGCGTGATCATGGCAAAGAAAATCGCGCGCACCCGCAGGCTGAACAGGCCGATCAGCAGCGCGATCGCGGCGGCCAGCACCGCGCCCGACAGCGCGCCCAGCGCCACCGCCTCGAACCCGCGGCCCATATGGGTGCTGGCCAAGGCGACGCCATAGGCGCCCATGCCGAAAAACATCGTGTGCGCAAAGCTGACGATCCCGCCATAGCCCAGCATAAGGTCATAGCTGGCCACCAGCACGATGAAGATGCAGATCCGCGCCGCCGTGTCGACCGAGCGCACGCCGGGAAACAGGAACGGCGCAAAGGCGAGCCCCACCAGGATCGCCAAAAGGATCAGCGTCAGAACCGGGCTGCGGGGCGTGTCGCCGGACAGAAGTTTCACGATCATTTCGCCTTCACCACCGGGATCATGCCCTGCGGGCGCCACATCAGGATGGCGACCATCAGGGCGATATTGGAAATCAGCGCCAGCTTGGGCTCCAGAAAAGCGATGTAATTCTGCAAAAGCCCCACCAGCAACGCGCCGATGAAGCATCCCTCGACGCTGCCCAAGCCGCCGATGATAACGACGATGAAGATCAGGATCATGATCTCCTGGCCCATATGGGCGGTGATCACTTCCTGGTAGAGCCCCCACATCACGCCGCCGAGGCCCGCCAGGGCGGAACCCGCGATAAAGACGCCCACGAAAACCAGCCGCAGCCGGTATCCCAGCGCCTCGACCATCTCGCCATTCTCGACACCCGCGCGCACGATCAACCCGATCTTGGTGCGCCGCAGGGTGAACCGCATGGCGATGAACAGAACCGCACCGATGCCAACGGCCAGCAGGCGGTATTTCTCGACCGCCGCGCCCGCAAAGGTCACCGCCCCCTGCAACGCCTCGGGGCGCAGGATGTAAATCTCTTCCGGCCCCCACAACACGATGATCAACTGTTCCACCACGATCAGACCGCCCATGGTGACAAGGATCTGTTTCAGATGCGCGCCGTAGACGGGTTTGACGATCACCCGCTCGAACGCCCAGCCCAGCACGGCGGTCGCCGCCATCGCCGCCATCACGGCGGCCAGGATCGCCGCCAGGTTCAGCGCAAGCGACGGCGCCTCGGTCATGTGGCCAAGGATCAGAAGGATCGAAATGCCCACAAAGGCGCCCACGGAAATGAACACCCCATGGCCGAAATTGATCACGTCCATCAGGCCGAACACCAGCGTCATGCCGCTGGCCATGATGAAAATCATCATCCCCATCGCCAGACCCGACACTGTCAAGGTCAGCCAGGACGACATCGACGGAATGGCCAACAGGCCGAACAGCATGATCGCCAAGATCAAAAGCACCGGCAGATAGGGGCCCAGCCGGTCGGCCAGACCCGCACGCGACATGATCGGCGTATGGTCAGGCGCGGCCGACATCGCACCCCCCCTTCATCTTGCCCAATAAACTCCCGCCGGAGGCGCGGAAAAATCTCATTTTTCCGCGCAAATTTCTTTGCAAGAAATTTGCCCCGCTCATGATCCCGCCTCCATGCTCAACCCCATCAACCGCTCTTGCAGCGCCGCGTCGCCCGACAGCTCGGCCATCGGCCCGGTCCAGGTCACGCGGCCATCGTCCATCACCACCGCGCTGTCGCCCAGCGCGCGGGCCACGCTGAAATTCTGCTCCACCAGCAGGATCGAGGCGCCCTGCCCCTTCAGCTCGCGCAACGCGCCCGCCATGGTCGACACGATCGCTGGCGCCAGCCCCTTGGTCGGCTCGTCGATCAGGTACAAACGCCGCTCTTCCACCATCGCCCGCGCAATCGACAGCATCTGCTTCTGCCCGCCCGACAGGTTGCCGGCATGGCTTTTCCAGAATGTCTTGAGCGGCGGAAAGACCGAAAACAGCCACTCCAGCCGCGCGGCATCGGGCGCGCCGGAACTGGCGGCCAGCACCATGTTTTCCTCGACCGTCAGATCGCTGAAAATGCCCATGTTCTCGGGCACGTATCCCACGCCCAACCGCGCGATCGCGGGCGTCGGC
>JAASTF010000277.1 GCA_021767525.1 Paracoccaceae bacterium | reverse complement strand
GGGGTTCCTGCTGACCGCGTCCGAGGACCTGATCAACTGGGCCCGCACCGGCAGCCTGCACTGGATGACGTTTGGCCTGGCCTGCTGCGCGGTCGAGATGATGCACACCTCGATGCCGCGTTATGACGCCGAGCGGTTCGGCATCGCGCCGCGCGCCTCTCCGCGCCAGTCGGACGTGATGATCGTGGCCGGCACGCTGACCAACAAGATGGCGCCGGCGCTGCGCAAGGTCTACGACCAGATGCCAGAGCCGCGTTACGTGGTGTCGATGGGCAGCTGCGCCAATGGCGGCGGCTATTACCACTACAGCTATTCTGTGGTGCGCGGCTGCGACCGCATCGTGCCGGTCGACATCTACGTGCCGGGCTGCCCGCCGACGGCCGAGGCGCTGCTGTATGGCATCCTGCAACTGGCCCGCAAGATCCGCCGCACGGGGACGATCGTAAGATGACCGAAGCACTCAAAGACCTTGCCACCCATATCGAGATGAAGCGGCCCGACTGCATCCTGGGCTGGGATATCGCGGGCGGCGAGCTGACGATGGAAGTGGCGCCGGCCAACATTGCCGGGCTGGTCGAGTTCCTGAAAACCGACCCGACCTGCAAGTTCTCGACCCTCGTGGACATCACCGCCGTCGACTGGCCCGAGCGGCCCAAGCGGTTCGAGATGGTCTATCACTTCCTGTCGATGTACCAAAACCACCGCGTGCGCCTGAAAAGCCAGCTGCGCGAGGACGAGATGATCCCCTCGATCACCGGCACGCATCCCAGCGCCGACTGGTTCGAGCGCGAGGTATTCGACATGTTCGGCATCCTGTTCTCGGGCCACCCCGACCTGCGCCGCATCCTGACGGATTACGGGTTCCGCGGGCACCCGCTGCGCAAGGATTTCCCGACCACCGGCTATACCGAGGTGCGCTATGACGAGGCGCTGAAGCGTGTCGTCTACGAGCCGGTGAAGCTGGTGCAGGAATACCGGCAGTTCGATTTCATGAGCCCCTGGGAAGGTGCCGATTACATCCTGCCCGGCGACGAAAAGGGTGAGGAGGCGAAGAAATGATGGACGGCTCAAAACCGCTGACAAAGGGCTTTGCCGACGCCGAGACGGGCGAGCAGAAGATTCGCAACTTCAACATCAACTTCGGGCCTCAGCACCCGGCGGCCCACGGCGTGCTGCGCATGGTGATGGAGCTGGACGGCGAGATCGTGGAACGCTGCGATCCGCATATCGGCCTGCTGCACCGCGGCACCGAAAAGCTGATGGAAAGCCGGACGTATCTGCAGAACCTGCCCTACTTCGACCGGCTGGATTACGTGGGCACGATGAACCAGGAACATGCCTGGGTTCTGGCCATCGAAAAGCTGACCGGCACGCCGGTGCCGCGCCGCGCCTCGCTGATCCGGGTGCTGTATTGCGAAATCGGCCGCATCCTGAACCACCTGCTGAACGTGACCACGCAGGCGCTGGACGTGGGTGCGCTGACCCCGCCGCTTTGGGGGTTCGAAGAGCGCGAAAAGCTGATGATCTTTTACGAGCGGGCCTGCGGCGCGCGCCTGCACGCGGCCTATTTCCGGCCCGGCGGTGTGCATCAGGACCTGCCGCCCGAGCTGATCGACGATATCGACGCCTGGGCCGAAGTGTTCCCGAACGTGCTGGACGATATCGAGGGGCTGCTGACCGAAAACCGCATCTTCAAGCAGCGCAATGTCGATATCGGCGTCGTGACCGAGGATGACATCCAGAAATACGCCTTTTCCGGCGTGATGGTGCGTGGCTCGGGGTTGGCGTGGGATTTGCGGCGTGCGCAGCCCTATGAATGCTACGACGAGTTCGAGTTCCAGATCCCTGTCGGCGTCAATGGCGATTGCTACGACCGCTACCTTTGCCGCATGGCCGAGATGCGGGAATCGGCCAAGATCATCCGCCAGGCTTGCGATAAGCTGCGCCAGCCGGAAAACCAGGGCGATATCCTGTCGCGTGGCAAGATCACGCCGCCCAAGCGGGGCGAGATGAAGACCTCGATGGAGGCTCTGATCCATCACTTCAAGCTTTACACCGAGGGCTTTCACGTGCCCGAGGGCGAGGTCTACGCCTGCGTCGAGGCGCCCAAGGGCGAGTTCGGCGTCTACCTGGTGGCCGATGGCACCAACCGGCCCTACCGCGCCAAGATCCGCGCGCCTGGCTATCCGCATCTGCAGGCGATGGATCACCTGTGCCGGGGGCACCAGCTGGCCGATGCCAGCGCGATCCTGGGTTCGCTCGATATCGTGTTCGGGGAGATTGACCGCTGATGGCTTTTGCACGTTTTACATCCGGCGCCCGCGTCCTGGCGGGCCTGTCCTTGGCAGGCCTTTTGGCCGCTTGCGCGATCCCGCCGCAGGGCATTTCCACCCAGAACATCGCCGAGTTCGATGCCGCCGTCGCCTCGATCGGGTGCAGCCTGGTGACCGAGGCCGATTACCTGGCGGTCGAGCTGCAGACCGGCCTGACGCGCGAACAGCTGGTTGAGCTGGCGCAGTACAAACTGACCGCCGAGCAAGCCACCCGCCTGGAAAGCGGCGGTATCACCCTGACGACCGGAGCCTGTGCCTGATGTTGCGTCGCCTGTATCACGAGCAGCCCGCCAGCTTTGCCTTCACGCCCGAAAACCAGAAATGGGCCGAAGCGCAGATCACCAAGTATCCCGAAGGGCGCCAGGCCAGCGCGATCATCCCGCTGCTGTGGCGTGCGCAGGAACAAGAGGGCTGGCTGAGCCGCAAGGCCATCGAAACCGTGGCCGACATGCTGGGCATGGCGCATATCCGCGCGCTTGAGGTGGCGACATTCTACTTTATGTTCCAGCTGCAACCCGTTGGTTCCGTTGCACATATCCAGGTGTGCGGCACCACGTCCTGCATGATCTGCGGCGCCGAAGACCTGATTGCCGTCTGCCGCGAGAAAATCGCCCCCAAGGCGCATGAGATCTCGGAAGACGGCAAGTTGAGCTGGGAAGAGGTGGAATGCCTGGGCGCCTGCGCCAACGCGCCGATGGCCCAGATCGGCAAGGATTATTACGAAGACCTGACCGCCGAGCGCTTTGCCGAGATCATAGACGAGCTGCGCGCGGGCAAGGTGCCGACGCCGGGGCCGCAGAACGGTCGCTTCGCGTCCGAGCCGCTGTCGGGGCTGACCAGCCTAAAAGAGTTCGACAGCGGACACACGAAATACAATGCCAGCGTGCAGAACGCCGTTGACCTGGCCGACACGGTCAAGCGCATCGACGGCACCGAAGTGCCGATCCTGACGCCGTGGCTGTCGTCCAGGCCCGAACAGGGCACCGCCAAGGGCAAGAAGGGCATCGGCGCCGATCAGGCCGACCGCGCGGGCGGACAGCCGGCGGATGAAACCGGGGTGCAAAAGCAGCAGGCGCCGGCCAAGACCAAGGCCAAGCCCGCCGCCAAGGCCAAGGCCGCGCCAGACCCCAAGCCCGTGGAAGGCGAGGGCACCAAGCCCGAAACGCTGTCCCAGGCGCGCGAGGGTGGCCCCGACGATCTGAAGGCGATCAAGGGTGTCGGCCCAAAGCTTGAGGCCATGCTGCACCGCCTTGGTTTTTACCATTTCGACCAGATCGCGAACTGGACGGCGGACGAGGTGGCCTGGGTCGATCAGAACCTCGAAGGGTTCAAGGGCAGGGTCAGCCGTGACAACTGGGTCGAGCAGGCCAAGACGCTTGCCGCAGGGGGCGAGACGGATTTCTCAAGCCGTGTTAAGAAGGGGGACGTCTACTAAGACGCGAACCTTAAGGAACGGGGAGAGTTGAGATGAGTACCGGATCGAACAGTTTTACCTGCCAGTTGGGGTCATGGGCCCTGGCGGCGGCAGCAGCGGGGCTGATGCTTGTGCTGTTGATCCTGCTTGGCAGCTGGAATTTCTGGGCGGCGGCCTTGGTCGCGGCGCTGGTCTTTGCCTTTTTGGGGCTGGCCCTGGCGGCCATCCTGTGCACGCCACTGGCCGGGCCGGTCGCACCGGGCAGCGCCGGGCGCGCGCCGGGCGATATCGCGCTAAGCCGTCGCGCACAGGCGGTGGCAGCTGGCGGCGCGGGTGCGCCGACCGCTGCGGCGGCACCGGCGGCAAGCAGCCCGGCCCAGTCGGCGCCTCAACCGGCGGCCGCAGCGGCACCGGCGGCAGCAGCCGCCGCAGCGCCCAAGCCCGAGGTGAAACCCTCGGCCGAATTGCCGGGTGAAAAGGATCTCGACAGCCGCAAGGGCGAATGGACATACGAGGGCGGCGACACGCCGGCTGCGAAACCCGCCGCCAAGGCCGAAACTGCGACACCCGATTACGATGGTGACGGCGTGCAAGAGGGCGAAGGCGAGGGCACCAAGCCCGAAACGCTGTCTTCCCCGCGCGGTGGCACCGCCGACAACCTGAAGGAAATCAAGGGCGTCGGTCCGAAACTTGAAAAGATGCTGCACGGCATGGGCTTTTACCATTTCGACCAGATCGCCAACTGGACGGCGGACGAGGTGGCCTGGGTCAATGCCAACCTGACCGGGTTCAAGGGCCG
>JAASTF010000276.1 GCA_021767525.1 Paracoccaceae bacterium | reverse complement strand
GCCGAGCGCGCGATGCGCGCCGTGCTGGCCGACCGCCGCCCCGCCGATGCGATCATCGGCGAGGAATATGGGCAAACCCAGGGTCAAAGCGGCGTCACCTGGGTGCTTGACCCGATCGACGGCACCCGCGGCTTTCTGTCGGGCACACCCACTTGGGGCGTGCTGATCGCCGCCGCGCAGGACGGCCTGCCCGTGTTCGGCGTGATCGACCAGCCCTATATCGGCGAGCGGTTCTGGGGCGGGTTCGGCACGGCACAGATGACCGGCCCGCAGGGCGCGCGGCCGCTCAAGGTGCGGGGCGACCGCCCGCTTGACCGGGCGATCCTGTTCACCACCTTCCCCGAGGTCGGCACCAGCGACGAAGGCGCCGCCTTTGCCGATGTGGCCCGGCAGGTGCAACTGACCCGCTATGGGATGGATTGCTACGCCTACGCCCTGTTGGCCGCGGGCCAGATCGACCTGGTGATCGAGGCGGGCCTGTCCAACTACGACATCCAGGCGCCCCTGGCGGTGATCGAGGCCGCGGGCGGCATCGTGACCGACTGGACCGGAGGGCCCGCACATGAGGGCGGGCGCGTGATCGCCGCCGCCGGACGCCAGCAACACGAGGCGGCGCTCGACATTCTCTCACGCCTCGCCTGAGCCACGCGGGGCCCGAGTTTTCACGGAAAACTCGGGTGAAAATTCCAGATTGGAATTTTCCGCAGCGTGCCACCCGTGCTATGCAATCCGCAGCGTGTCTCTTGCCCCTTTCCGGCGCGCGCCTTCGCATGACGAGGGGGTGATGCACAAAGGGGCCCCGCCATGACCGAAATCCTGATCCGCAACGCCGACACCATCCTGACGATGGATGACGACCGCAGCGAACTTTCCGGCGCCGATATCCTGATCCGCAACGGCGTGATCGCCCAAATCGGCCACGGCCTGACCACCACGGGCGAGGTCCTCCACGCCGCCGGTTGCGTCGTCACGCCCGGTCTGGTGAACACCCATCACCACCTGTACCAGACCCTCACCCGCGCGGTGCCCGGCGGGCAGGACGCGCTGCTCTTCGGCTGGCTGCAAACGCTTTACCCGATCTGGGCGCGCTTTACCCCCGACCACATGGCCACCAGCGCCCAGATCGGGCTGGCGGAACTGGCGCTGTCGGGCTGCACGCTGACCTCGGACCACTTGTATCTTTACCCCAACGGATCGCGGCTGGAGGATACGATCCATGCCGCCGCAGAACTGGGCCTGCGCTTCCACCCCACCCGCGGCGCCATGAGCATCGGCGAAAGCGATGGCGGCCTGCCGCCTGACAGCCTGGTGGAAAAAGAACCCGATATCCTGGCCGACATGATCCGCGTGATCGATGCCTTCCACGACCCGGCCGAGGGGGCGATGTGCCGTGTGGGCCTGGCGCCCTGTTCGCCCTTTTCGGTCAGCCGCGAGCTGATGCGCGATGCCGCGATCCTGGCGCGCGACAAGGGCGTGATGCTGCACACGCACCTGGCCGAAAATGACGAGGATATCGCCTATTCCCTGGAAAAATTTGGCTGCCGCCCCGGCCAATACGCCCAAGACCTCGGCTGGACCGGCGTGGATGTCTGGCACGCCCATTGCGTGAAACTCGATGGCCAGGAAATTGACCTTTTCGCCCGCACCCGCACCGGCGTCGCGCATTGCCCCAGCTCGAATTGCCGCCTTGGCAGCGGCATCGCGCCGGTGCGCGCCATGCGCGACGCCGGCGTGCCGGTGGGGCTGGGCGTCGACGGCTCGGCCAGCAACGATGCCGGCAACCTGGTGGCCGAGGCACGCCAGGCCATGCTGCTGCAACGGGTGGCAAACGGCGCCGACGCGATGAGCGCGCGCGAGGCGCTGGAAATTGCCACCCGCGGCGGTGCCGACGTTCTGGGCCGGCCCGATTGCGGCCGCCTCGCCCCGGGCAAACGCGCCGATATCGCGATCTGGGACACCACCGGCCTCGACAGCGCCGGCAGCTGGGATCCCGCCGCCCTGCTGCTGGCCGGGCCCACCCGCGTCAAACACCTGCTGGTCGAAGGCCGCCAGGTCGTGCGCGACGGGCACATCACCACGATCGACCTGCACCGCGTGATCGAACGTCAGACCGCACTGGCACGCGCGCTGGCGTCCTGATCTTCATCTTGCCAGGAAAACTCCGGGGGTGAGGCCGCAGGCCGAGGGGGCAGCGCCCCCTGACCCGCATCGCAAAAGCGATGCAAACCCTGTGCGCGCGGCACGCGCGCTCCGCTGGATCAGCGCGTGGGCACGGGCGTGTCGCCGCGATAATCGTAGAATCCGCGCTGCGTCTTGCGGCCCAGCCACCCGGCCTCGACATATTTCGTCAGCAGCGGGCAGGGGCGGTATTTCGTGTCCGCCAACCCGTCATGCAGCACGTTCATGATGGCCAGGCAGGTGTCCAGCCCGATAAAATCGGCCAGCTCCAGCGGCCCCATCGGGTGGTTCGCGCCCAGCTTCATCGCCTCGTCGATCGACCGCACGTTCCCCACGCCCTCGTACAGGGTATAAACCGCCTCGTTTATCATAGGCATCAGGATGCGGTTCACGATGAAGGCCGGGAAATCCTCGGCGCTCGACGCGGTCTTGCCGATCTTTTCCACCACGGCAAGGCAGGCCTTGTAAGTCTCTTCATCGGTGGCGATCCCGCGGATCAGTTCGACCAGCTGCATGACCGGCACCGGGTTCATGAAATGGAACCCCATGAACTTTTCCGGCCGGTCCGTGCGGCTGGCCAGCCGCGTGATCGAGATCGACGAGGTGTTCGAGGTCAGGATGGTATGCGGTTTCAGATGCGGTTGCAGGTCTTCGAAAATCGCCTGTTTCACCGTCTCGCGCTCGGTCGCGGCCTCGATGATAAGGTCGGTCGGGCCCAGGTCGGTCAGGGTCAGCGTGGTCTTGATCCGCCCCATCGCCGCATCTTTTTCCGCCTGGCTGATCTTTTCACGGCTGACCTGTCGGGCGAGGTTCTTGTCGATCTTTGCAATCGCGGCCTCCAGCGCCTCTTCGCTGATATCGGTCATCAGAACGTCATACCCGGCCAGCGCCATCACATGGGCGATCCCGTTGCCCATCTGGCCTGCGCCGACGACACCGATGGTCTGAATCTCCATGTCCGCTCTCCTGTTTCTGCGCGCGCCCTGCACCATAGCCACCCCCGCCGCCGCGCTGCAAGGGCCGCCGACGCCAAGAATTCGAGTCGATTTGCAAGTTTAAGGCTTTGGCAACGGCTTTGGCCGAATCTGGGCGTGGGTGAGTGAAACAGCAATTGGTGGGAACCATGACGATTCAGATGCAGGGGCCCGAGGGCCTGGATTACAAGCCGTGCCGCTATGGCGCGTCGCGGCTGACCTTTCGCGGGCCGGCCCGGTCCTTGGCCCGGCCCTATGTCGCGTTCCTTGGCGGCACCGAAACCTATGGCAAATATATCGAACGGCCCTTCCCGGCGCTTGTCGACGCGACGCTGGGCGCGCCCTGCGTGAACCTGGGCTGCGTGAATGCCGGGCACGACCTGTATCTCAACGACCCCTATATCATGGAAATCGCGGGGCAGGCGCGGGTCTGCGTCTTGCAGATCGGCGGGGCGAACAACATGTCGAACCGCTATTACACGGTGCACCCGCGCCGCAACGACCGCTTCGTGAAATCGTCCAAGCTGATGCGCCAGATCTTCCGCGATGTGGATTTCACCGAATTCGCCTTTACCCGCCACATGCTGGAAAGCCTGGCCCGCTTTGCGCCCGACCGTTTTCAGATGGTCCGCGAAGAGCTGCAAGAGGCGTGGGTGGCGCGCACCCGGATGTTGTCCGAGCGGCTGGGCGGGCGGCTGATCCTGCTGTGGTTCGCCGCCCATCGCCCACCTGTGAAACCGTTGGGCGATGGGTTGGGCCCCGATCCATTGTTCATCGAACGCCCGATGATCGATGCGCTGCGCAAGGATGTGGCCGATGTGGTCGAGGTCACGATCAGCGCGGCCGCCCAGACGCACGGCACCGACGACATGGTGGTGCCCGCCACAGAACAGGCCGCCGCCGCCGACATGCCGAACCAGGCCGCGCATCACGAGGCGGCCGAGATACTGTTGCCCGCGCTCAGGGACTTCGTCTGACGCAGCGGTGCCACAACGAAAAAGGCCCGCCGATCACGGCGGGCCTTCGTCATGCAAAGCCTTGGCGGCTTACAGTTTCTCGATCAGCTCGGGCACGGCCTCGAACAGGTCGGCCACCAGGCCGTAATCGGCCACCTGGAAAATCGGCGCCTCTTCGTCCTTGTTGATGGCGACGATGATCTTGCTGTCCTTCATGCCGGCCAGGTGCTGGATCGCGCCCGAAATGCCCACGGCGATGTACAGATCGGGGGCGACCACCTTGCCGGTCTGGCCCACCTGCCAGTCGTTCGGGGCAAAGCCCGAATCGACCGCCGCGCGCGAGGCACCAACGGCGGCGCCCAGCTTGTCGGCCAGCTTTTCGATCAGCGCGAAATCGTCTTCCGAGCCCACGCCACGGCCACCCGACACGACCACGCCGGCCGAGGTCAGCTCGGGACGGTCGCTTTC
>JAASTF010000039.1 GCA_021767525.1 Paracoccaceae bacterium | reverse complement strand
TGGGCTTCACCACCCGTGCCTGGAAGGGCGGCCAAAGCCGCGAGAAATGGCTGGCCGAGGGCCGCCCGCAACAGCCCGGCCGCCTGAACGACCTGCGCCACATCATCTATAAATCCGCCGACGCGCCCTGGCGCCGCGTGCGGCCCAACCTGGGGCTGATGATGAAAGAGGGCTTGCTGAAGGAAAACATCGACGGCGAGGCGCTGGAATGGGCGCACCGCCGGATGGCCAAGCGGCCCGAGGCACGAAAGATCCTGATGGTGATCTCCGACGGCGCACCGGTGGATGACAGCACGCTGTCGGTGAACCCTGCGAATTACCTGGAAAAGCACCTGCGCGACGTGATCGAGATGGTGGAAAAGCGCAAGGCGGTCGAGCTGATCGCCATCGGCATCGGCCATGACGTGACGCGCTATTACCAGCACGCGGTCACCATCACCGATGTCGACCAGTTGGCCGGCGCGATGACCGAACAGCTGGCGGCGCTGTTCGACAAGGATCCGCGCGCGCGGGCCAAGTTCCTGGGCATCAAGCGGGCCAGCTGATCTTCATCTTGCCAGGTAAACTCCGGGGAGCGCGAGGGGCTGGCCCCTCGCTCCCGCCCGCTGCCACGGGCGCCTGACAGCTGCCCCCTTGCACCCGCCCGTCAAACCCGGCTCAATGCCGCCAACCAGACCGGAGGCGCCCATGTTCCAGAAATTCGACAGCACAGCCACCCCAGAGCACGGGCCCGCGCGGCTGGCTCAGCTGCGCGTGCAGATGCAAGAACAGGGGCTGGCCGGGTTCCTGGTGCCGCGCGCCGATGCCCACCAGGGCGAGTACGTGGCACCCCATGACGCGCGGCTGGAATGGCTGACGGGCTTCACCGGCTCGGCCGGGTTCTGCATCGCGCTGCTGGATGTGGCCGGCGTCTTCGTCGACGGTCGCTATCGCACTCAGGTCAAGCACCAGGTCGATCTGGGCGCCTATACCCCGGTCGACTGGCCCGAAACCCAGCCGGCGCCGTGGCTGCGCCAGCACCTGACCGCCGGGCGCGTGGGGTTTGACCCCTGGCTGCACACGCCTGCCGAGATCGCGAAGATCGAAAAGGGCCTGGCGGGCAGCGACATCACTCTGGCCCCCTGCCCCAACCTGATCGACCGCATCTGGCCCGACCAGCCAGCCCCGCCCACCGGCACCATCACCCCCTACCCCGAGGCGCTGGCTGGCGAGGCGCATGGCGACAAGCTGACCCGCCTTGGCGCGACCCTGCGCAACCAGGGCCAGCGCGCGGCGGTGATAACCCTGCCCGATTCCATCGCGTGGCTGCTGAACGTGCGCGGCAGCGACATTCCCCGCAACCCGATCCCGCACGCCTTTGCCATCCTGCATGACGACGGGCATTGCACGCTCTTCGCCGATGCCGCCAAGGTCGACGATGCCCTGCGGGCGCATCTGGGCGACACCGTCATGATCCGCCCCGTGGCGGCCTTTGCGCCCGCGCTGCGCTCGCTCACCGGGCCGGTGCGGGTGGATCACGACAGCGCGCCCGTGTGGGTGCTGCACCAGTTGGACGAGGCCGGCGTGGCGCATGAGGCGGGGCAAGACCCTTGCGTTCTGCCCAAGGCCACCAAGACCCGCGCCGAGATCGCCGCCACGCGCGAGGCGCATCTGCGCGACGCCGCCGCGATGTGCGAATTCCTGTGCTGGTTCGACGCCCAAGCCCCGGGCACGATTACCGAAATCGACGTGGCCACGCAGCTCGAAGGGTGCCGCCGCGCCTCGAACGAGTTGCGGGATATCAGTTTCGACACCATCGCCGGCACCGGCCCCCATGGCGCGATCATGCACTACCGCGTGACCTATGACACCAACGCCACGCTGGAAGAGGGGCAGTTGATCGTGCTGGATTCGGGCGGGCAATACCTGGACGGCACCACCGACATCACCCGCACCCTGCCCGTGGGCCAGGTGGGGGACGAGGAAAAGATCTGCTTTACCCGGGTGCTGAAGGGCATGATCGGCATCTCGCGCCTGCGGTTTCCGCGCGGTCTGGCCGGGCGCGATCTCGATGCCATTGCGCGCTATCCGCTGTGGGTGGCCGGGCAGGATTTCAACCACGGCACCGGCCACGGTGTCGGGGTTTACATGTGCGTGCACGAAGGGCCGCAGCGGCTCAGCCGTGTGTCGGACGTGGCGTTGCAACCGGGCATGATCCTGTCGAACGAGCCGGGATATTACCGCGAAGGCGCATTCGGCATCCGGCTGGAAAACCTGATCGTGGTGCAAGAGGCCCCCGACCTGCCCGGCGGCGACCCACGCCCGATGCATGATTTCGAAACGCTGACATTCGTGCCCATCGACCGACGCCTTGTCTTGCCCGCCCTTTTGAGCGATGAAGAGCGGGACTGGCTGAACGCCTATCATGCCGAATGCCGCGACAAGATCGCGCCTCGCCTGTCCGAGGCGGCCCGGCTATGGTTGATGGAAGCCACCGCTCCGATCTGAACAGTGACACGAAACAGTCACGCGCGGGCGGCACAAGCAAAGAAACCGGGCTATCCGAAGGGGGACTGCCTTATGGCAAGCGATATCACGATCACACGGGCTGACGGAACTTGGGTGGTGCGCGCAGGCGGGGCCGTACTGGGCGAATCCGCGAATGCGCTGGAACTGGCCGAGGGCGACATGGCGCCGGTGATCTATTTCCCCCGCGAAGATATTGCGATGGCGTTCCTGGACCGCACCGATCACAGCACCCATTGCCCGAAAAAGGGCGATGCCAGCTATTTCTCGATCGTGACGAAAAGCACCACGCTGGAAAACGCGGCGTGGAGCTATGAAAACCCCAAGGACGACGTGTCCCGCATCAAGGATCACCTGGCCTTTTACACCAGCGACAAGGTGGCGGTCGAACAGTTGTAACCGGCTTAATCGGCCATCCGGCCCCGCTGCACCGCCTGCCACAGCGCCAGCGCCGACGCGGTTTCGGCCACGTCGTGCACCCGCACGATCTGCACGCCCTGCGCGATGCCGGCCAGCGCCACCGCGACCGAGCCGGGCATACGCTCGCGCGGTTCGGGCGCATTGCCGATGGTGCCGATGAACCGCTTGCGTGACGCGCCCAGCAGGATGGGGCAGCCCAGACCATGAAACAGGCTAAGCCCGTTCAGCAGCGCAAGATTGTGATCGGCGGTCTTGCCAAAGCCGATACCGGGGTCGACCACGATCCGCCCGCGCGGAATGCCCAACGCCATCAGCGTCTGAACGCGTTCATGCAGAAAATCATAAACGTCCAGCAACACGTTGTCGTAGCTGGGGTTTTCCTGCATCGTCGCCGGGTCGCCCTGGGCGTGCATCACGCAAACCGGCAGCGCCTGTTCGGCGGCAAAGGGCGCAAGCCCCGCGTCATAGGTAAAGCCCGCCACATCGTTGATAAGGTTGGCGCCCGCCTGCACGGCGGCCCGCGCGACGCTGGCCTTGCGCGTGTCGATGGATATGGGCGTGGGGCCTTGGGCGCGCAGCGCGGCGATCACCGGCGCGACGCGCGCGGCCTCTTCCTCGTCGGGGACGGTTTCGGCGCCGGGGCGCGTCGACTCGCCGCCCACATCGATGATGTCGGCGCCCGCCGCGATCATCGCCTGCCCATGCGCCAGCGCGTTCGACGGATCGTGAAACAGCCCGCCATCGGAAAAACTGTCGGGCGTGGCGTTCAGGATGCCCATGATGCGCGGACGCTCCATCGCCATGCCCGCAACCGGCAGGCGCGGCGCACTCAGATAGGTGCGCATCGGCTCGGGGATGTCGGCGGTGGGCACGACCTGCGACCCGCCATCGCGGCGCAGCAGCTCGGCATGGGTGAACCACAAGGGCCCGCCCGCCAGCGGCAGCGCGCCGCGCGGCCAGGCGGGGCCGGATTGCACGAGGGGTCGGAAATAGTCGCTCATGGCGCCCCTGTCGCCCATCGGGCGCGTGGTTGCAAGGGTCAGATCACGGTCACGTCGGTGGCCACGGCGCGCAGAGGCAGGTCGGGCGCGTCGGGCAGGTCTTCGCCGATCACCAGCATGTCCGCCGCCTCCATGAAGCGGGCGAACCACAGTACCAGCGCCAGCGCGTCACGCGGGCTGGCCGAAGGGCCATCAACCGCGTCCAGCACGATTTTCGACGGCGCCCAGACGCTGATCTGATCGTGCCGCATCGACCAATCCAGTTCCGTGCGCGAGTTTACCACCACGCAGCGCGGATCGCGCCCGGCCAGAACCCAGGCGTTCTGTTCGATGGCCAACAGGTCGATCCGCCGTTGCGCCAAGGGATGCGCCGACTGCGGTGCTGGCGCGTCGGCGGGGCCCACGCAGATGATGGTGGGTCGATGCTCGGCCTCAAGCTGGTCGATCCAGGCGCCAAGGTTGTCCGAGGCGATGGCGGCGTTCGACAGGTACACCACTTGCGGGTGCGGCTTGTCCTCGGCCACGCGGCGGGGCTTCATATCCTTGCGCGCGCGCACGATTTCCACCCCCAGCGCGCCGGGGCCGCGATCCAGCTTTTCGATCCGCACGAAAACGCGCAGCGCCTGGGGCTCGGTCAGGATGCGCTCGGCCACCTTTTCGGCCAGGGTTTCCAACAGGTTCAGCCGCTCTTCGGCCAGCTCGTGGGCGATGGCCTCGGTCACCTTGTCATAGGACAGGATCGTGTCGACATCGTCATCCAGGATGTTTTCAACCGGCGTCACCTCGACCACGACGTTGAAGCAGATGCGCTGCGTGGTGCCCCGCTCGGCCTGGAAAGCGCCGATTTCGACCTCGACGATATGATCGCGCAGCGAAATGCGATCCAGCGGCCTGTCACCGGCTGTGGCGGCGGCGCGCTCGGACGGGTGCGCAAAGGCCCATTTGATTTCGTTGGTCATGGTGGCGGCGCCCCTGGATGGTCCTGTTGTCGCGCGCACCCTAACCCGGGCGGCGCGGCGTGACACCCCATGCGCGGCACCGCGCGGCCCATTTGCGGCAGATGCGCCGCTTAGTTCTGCACCACCTCGCGGGGGTGGCGATAGAACAGGTGCACGCCATAGCGCGCGGTGCGCGGGAACTTGCGCGCCCAACGCGGGCTGACGGCGGTGGTGTGATAATGGGTGGCGCCCTGGGTCAGGATGCGCGGCGCGCCGTTGACCATCAGCTTGGCCACCTTGGCCACGCGGTCATAGGCGGCGGGTTCGTTGATGACCTCTTTGTGGCCATCGCAGGTATAGGTGAACTGGCAGGCGTATTTGCGCCCCGTGCCCTGGTGCACCACGCCGCAGACGCTGTCGGGATAATTCGGGCTGTCGACGCGGTTCATGATGACCTCGGCCACCGCGAACTGGCCCTTCACGGTTTCGCCGCGCGCCTCGAAATAGAGGGCCTCGGCCAGGCACTGCCACTCTTTGCCACCCTTGGCGCGGGGCAGGCTATCGACCCAGTCACGGCTGTAAGTGATGCCACCGGCGCTTTGCGGACGGCTAAGCAGCGCATCCAGACGATCGGCGGGCAAGCGGGCCAGGGCCTGCTGTTCCATCCGGATGACCTGTTCCAGCGACGGTTCAGCCGCCGCGCCCCCGGCCAGCGCGATGGCAAGCACACTCAAAACAACACGCAACATGATCTTTCCTCGCAAACCGATTGGCGGAAATCCGGGCTTTTATGCAGAATTTTAGCAAAACGTCCAGCCCGGCGCCCGAAGGGCCGGGTTGCGCCAGGCGCATGGCACGGCGCAGAACGCAGGGTTTAGCGGCGGTGCGCGGGCGCCCTACCCGATCTTGTCCCGCACGGCCAATTGGGCTGCGGCAAGACGCGCCACCGGCACGCGGAACGGCGAACAAGAAACATAATCGAATCCGGCCGCCCGGCAGAAGGCGATTGATTCGGGGTTGCCGCCATGTTCGCCGCAGATCGACAGCATCACATCGGCGCGCGCCGCGCGTCCGCGTTCGGCCCCGATCTGCAACAATTCGCCCACCCCGTCCTGGTCCAGCGTGTGAAACGGGTCTTCGGGAAACACGCCCTTTTGCACATAGGTCGACATGAATCGCCCCGCATCGTCGCGCGACAAACCATAGGTCATCTGCGTCAGGTCGTTCGTGCCGAAGGACAGAAACGCGGTATGCGGCGCGATCTCGGCGGCACGCAGCGCGGCGCGCGGCGTTTCGACCATCACACCCAGCCGGTAGGTGAATGTCTGCCCGGTTTCGGTGCGCACCGCGGCGGCCACCGCATCGATGCGGGTTTTCACCAGTTCGACCTCGCGCCGGGCGCTGACCAGCGGGATCATGATCTCGGGCACCACCGGGTCGCCCTCGCGGCTGGCCTCGATCGTGGCCTCGAAAATGGCGCGGGCCTGCATGTCGTAGATTTCCGGCACGGTGATACCCAGGCGCACGCCCCGCATCCCCAGCATGGGGTTGTATTCGCCCAGCGCCTCGACCCGGCGGGTCACGTCGGACAGCGGCAGGTCCAGCGCCTCGGCCAGTTCGCGGTGCCCGGCACGGTCCGAGGGCAGGAATTCGTGCAACGGCGGGTCGAACAGGCGGATACAGACCGGCTGGCCCTGCATGATGCGGAACAGCTCGATGAAATCGGCGCGCTGCATTGGCAAGAGACGGTCCAGCGCCGCGGCCCGGTCGGGCGAGGTATCGGCAAAGATCATCTCGCGCATCACGGTCAGGCGGTCGGCCTCGAAGAACATGTGCTCGGTCCGGCACAGCCCGATGCCCTGCGCCTTGAAATTGCGCGCAGTCTGGGCGTCCGCGGGGGTATCGGCATTGGCGCGCACGCCGATGTCGCGCACCTCGTCGGCCCAGGTCATCAGAGTGATCAGCGCGTCATCCTCGGCCGCCTCGATCATCGCGGGCTCGCCGGCCAGAACCTGGCCATTGGTGCCATCCACCGTCACCACGTCGCCCTGGCGCAGCTCGCGCCCGTCGGGCGCGACCAGCAGTTTGCGCCGGACGTGGAACTTGAAATCGCTCGCCCCCACCACGCAGGGCAGGCCCATGCCACGCCCGATCACCGCCGCATGGCTGGTCATGCCGCCGCGCTCGGTCAGAACGGCAACGGCGGCGTGCATGCCGCGAATGTCCTCGGGGCTGGTTTCCCGGCGCACCAGCACGCAAGGCTCGCCGCGCGCGGCGCTGGCCTGCGCCTCGGCTGCCGAGAACACGATCTTGCCGCTGGCCGCGCCGGGGCTGGCGGCGATACCGGTGGCCAGCACGTCGCGTTTGGCCTCGGGATCGACCTGGCGGTGCAGCAATTCGTTCAGCGCGCGCGGCTCGACCCGCAACAGCGCCTCTTCGCGCGGGATGATCTTGTCCTCGGCCAGTTGCACCGCGATCCGCACCGCCGCGCGGGCGCTGCGGCCCACGCGCACCCCATCCAGGATATGCACCACGCCGTTTTCGATGGTGAATTCGGCCTGCATTTCCTCGCGCAGCCGGGTGCGCATCAGCGCGGTCATGCGCTTCAGCTCGGCAAAGGCATCGGGCGCCAGCTCTTCCAGGCTGGGGCCGCGCGCGTCGCGCTCCAGGAACAGCGCCTCTTCGCGGCGGGCCAGCGCGTCACGGCCCTGGCTTTGGCGCAGGTACCGGCCGATGATGCGCGGCGCGCCGGTGGTGCTGTCGACCAGCTGGATCACGCCCGAGCCGCACTCGCCCTGCCCCAGGCCCAGTGCCATTTCCTGCACCACAAGGCCCAGCCCCGCATCCGCCGGCGCGCCCTTGGCCTGGCGTAGCAGGCGGGCCGTCGTGCCCTCCCACGCCCGCGCCATCGAACGCAGCACCTCGGCCAGCTGCACGGCCGGATCCTGGGGAAATTCCTCTTCGGTTTCTTCCTCATAGGCGGCCAGAACCTGGCTCAACCCCTCGGCACCGTCATCGACCACATGTTCGAACTCGTCCGGGTCCAGCCGGGCGACGTGGATCGCATAGGCCTGCACAAAGCGCATATAAAGCCGCGCCGCGGCCTCTTGCCCGATGCGATCCGACAGCTCGACATATTGCGCGTCGTTCATGCCGATATTCAGGATCGCGCCGGGCCCACCCCAATCGGGGTCTTCCGACGAGGGGCGCACGCACAGCAAGGGCGACGGGCCAAAGGGCGCCAACAGCGCCGCCATGTCCGGCATCTCGCCCTGCGCGATGCGGTGCACCGCATCGAAGGACAGCGCCACGGTCTTGGGCACGGGCATGTCCAGCCGCACAAGCCGTTGCAGGCATTTCGCCCGTCCGCCATGCGTGGCGGTCGCCACCGGCGCGGTTTCGGTGATCAGCGTGATCTGGGACGGGTCGTGCTGCACTGCGGCATCCTTTCGGTCTGCGCGCAGAATACGCCGCGCCCGCGACAACGCAAGGGCGCTTTGCAGCGCGGGGCCAGCGCCCTAGTTTCCTCTCTCCAGAAATATCCCGGGGGGAGGCCGCCGCAGGCGGACGGGGGGCAGAGCCCCCCTGCCCAGCCGCGCAGCCGGGTCCTAGCCTTCGATCCTGGTCAAATCGGCCACCGCCAGGCAGATGCCCCGAATCCGTGCCAGCAGGTTCAGGCGGTTGCGGCGCACAACCGGGTTCTCGGCATTGACCTGGACCGCCTCGAAAAACGCGTCGATCGGCGCGCGCATATCGGCCATCGCGGCCATTGCCGTGGCATAATCCTCGGTCGCCATTGCCGGGCCGATCTTGGCATCGGCCGCATCCAATGCCGCAAACAGCGCGCGTTCTTCCTCGGTTTCGGCGTATTTCGGATCGGCGCCGAAGCTGTATTCCACGCCATCCTTTTCCTCGGCCTGGGCCAGGATGTTGTTCGCACGCTTGAAGCCTTGCACCAGGTTCTCGCCATCCTCGGTCGCCAGGAACGCGCCCAGCGCCTCGGCCCGGCGCACGACCAGCGCTAGGTCGTCGCCGCCATCCAGCGTCAGGCAGGCGTCGATCACGTCATGCCGCACGCCTTCGCCGCGCAGGTGCACCTTCAGCCGGTCGTGGAAAAACGCCAGCAGGTCGGTCGACAGGTCCGGCACCAGGTCGCCCACCGTCCCCAGCAGCGAGCCATCGGCCATGTCGGGCGCATCCTTGCGCTCTTTCAGCTTGTCCATCACCGCGCGAAAGGCCGCGCCGAACACGCCGTGATCGGCGATTTCGTCCAGCACCTCCTCCAGCGTGTCGATCTCGTCCTGGCTGGCCGTGCCGTGGTTCAGCGCGATTTTCTGGCGCAGCAGCTGACCATCGATGAAGCGATCCAGATGCAGACGCAGCCCGTTAGCCAGCACGATGCGGATGATACCCAGCGCGGCGCGGCGCAGGGCATAGGGGTCCTTGCTGCCGGTGGGCTTTTCGTCGATGGCCCAAAAGCCCGTCAGCGTGTCCAGCTTGTCGGCCAGCGCCACGGCAACCGATACGGGCGCGGTGGGCACATCGTCGGACGGGCCCAGGGGCGCGTAATGCTCTTCGCAGGCGGCGGCGACCGGCTCGGGCAGGCCGGCGGCCTGCGCGTAATAGCGGCCCATCAGGCCCTGAAGCTCGGGGAATTCGTATACCATTTCCGACGACAGATCGGCCTTGGCCACCTGCGCGGCCTGCGCGGCCTGATCCGGGTCGGCGCCCACCTGCGGCGCGATTTCGCGCGCCAGCGCGGCGATCCGCGCGATCCGGGCGCGCTGACTACCCAATTGGTTGTGGAAAGTCACGTTGCCCAGCTGCTCGGTCCAGGTGGTCAGGCCCCGGTCCTTGGCGACACGCAGATCGTTTTCCCAGAAAAACTTGGCGTCCGACAGGCGCGCGGCCAGCACCTTTTGGTTGCCCGCCAGGATCGTCGCGCCGTGATCGGCGGTTTCGCGGTTGGCGACGGTGATGAATTTCTCGATCCGGCCGGTCTTGGGGTTCCGCACGGAAAAGAATTTCTGGTGCTCTTTCATCGAGGTTTGCAGAACCTCGGGCGGCAGGCCCAGGAACTCGGCCCCAATTTCGCCCATCAGAACGACGGGCCATTCCACCAGCCCCGCCACCTCGGCCAGAAGGCTGCGATCTTCGACCACCTGCAAACCTTGGGCAAAGGCCAGGTTGGTGGCCTCTTGCCAGATGTGTTCGGCGCGCTCGGTCGCGTCCAGGATCACGCGGTCGCGTTTCAGCCGCGCGGCGTAATCGTCGAATCCGGTGACCGCAAACCGCCCCGAGCCCATGAATCGGTGCCCTTCGGTGGTGTTGCCTGACGTGATCCCGTCGATCTGCAGCGGCACCACCGTGGCCTCGCCCGCGTCATCGGTCAGGATGCACAGGATCGAGTGCAGCGGGCGCACCCAGCGCAGGCTGCCCGCCCCCCAGCGCATCGCCTTGGGCCAGGGGAAATTGCGCACCACGTCTTCCAGCACCTCGGCCACGATCTGGGCCGCCGGGCGGCCAGGCCGCGTGATGGTGGCGAAATAGACCTGGCCCTTTTTCTCGTCGCGGATTTCCAGCTGGTCCTTGGTGACACCAGCGCCGCGCAGAAAGCCCTCGATCGCCTTTTCGGGCGCGTCGACGCGCGGGCCCTTGCGCTCTTCGCGCGTGGTGGGGCTTTCGGCCAGCAGACCCTGAACCGCCAGCGCCAGGCGGCGGGGCGTGGCGAAACCGGCGGCACCGGCATAGGTCAGCCCGGCCTCGACCAGACCATCGGTCATGCGTTGCTTCAGATCCTCGGCTGCGCGCGCCTGCATCCGCGCCGGAATTTCCTCGGAAAAAAGTTCGATCAGGAGATCGGGCATTGAAACCACCAGTCCAGGGCCCCGCGTGACAGGGGGCGCGGTTGCGTTCGGGACGGGTGTTAGCGGGCCAGTGCCGCAGGAGCAAGCAGGAAGGCGCCGCGCTTGCGCCGCCGCACCGCCCTGCCCGGCGCCGGCGACTGGCGCGGATGCGGCGCGGCGGCGGTCAGCTGCGCAATTCGTGCAGCTTGCCCTCGGCCTTCAGGCGGGCGCGCTGCGCCAAGGTCATCACATCGTCGCCCGCGCGGCGCGGGATCACGCGATAGGCCCCTTCGATCACGTTCTCGACCGCGAAGGCCACCAGGCCCAGGCCCATCAGCCCCAACAGGACCCGGCCGAACGGGGCCACGCGGATCTGGTCGAACACGGCGCCCATGCCGCCCGCCTGGCTGGGGTCGACGGTGGCCGCGGCATAGCAGATCATGCCGCCGATGATCGCCACGGCGACGCCTTCGGCCACGCATCCGGCCTTGAGCACGGGATCCAGCCGCCGCGTCGTGCGGGTGACGACGATGTGTTCCTTGTATTTCTCGGCCAAGCCCTTGTGCATGTAATACATCCCGGCGCCGATGGTTCCGATACCGATACCGGCCACGATATAGGGGCCATAGGGCAGCGACATCACCTGCGCCGTCATGCTTTGGGTGCCGCCGCCGCCTTCGCCGCCGCCCAGCGCCAGCCGCGCCACGGAAAAGCCGATTGCCCCGTGGATGACACCCGTGATCGTCAGTCCTGCGCGCGCCACAAGGCCCTTGGCATCGTCGCCGTAATCTTCGAGGTCCAGCATGGCATCGAACAGCCGCCACACCATGTAGGCCACCAGCCCGAGCGCGATCAGCCACAGCAGCGCCTGGCCCATTGGCTGGCTGCGCAGGTTGGCCAGCGCGCCGGTCGTGCCCTCGGCGCTGCCGCCCTGCCAGGCGGCATAGGCGGCCAGACCGCCCACAACGGTGTAAACGGCGGCACGGGCGAAATAACCGGTGCGCATGACGGGAACGACCCAGGCGGGGGCGGCATCAGACATAGGATCCTCCTGTAACCTGACAGAAGAACGCGTGACCCCCGGCATGGTTCCGGCTTCAGCCGCGTGACGGTCGGCGCGGGGCCTTGCGGGCTGTCTCAACCCTCGGGCGGCGGGGGCGGACAGCCCTCGGGCGCGGGCTGCCCGTCAAAGACGACCTCGCCGCACCGGTTGATCTGGTGCCAGACAAAGCCGCGCCCATCCGGCAGGATGGCCACGATCCGGTCGATGCCATAGGTGATGTTCTCGGTGCCCATGAAGGCCAGCGCCTGGCCTTCGTCCAGCGCGGTGCCGATTTCATCGGCGTCGAAACAATCGAACCAGCCGGGCGCCTCCAGCGGAACGGGGCGCGCATAAGGCTGGTAGGTTTCGGTCAGCATCGCGGCGCTCATGCCGGTGGTGAAACAGGCGCGATAGCGGATCGGGCTGCTGTCGGCATCGATGGCCTGGAAATCGTCGTACAGGATCGGCTCGGGCTCGCCGCTGGCCAGCGAGGTTATTTGCACGTCATCTGTGCCCGTCGCGGGGACGGGCTCGTAAAACGCGTAGATCTGCAAGTAGTAAATGCCGATCCCGGCCCCAAGCGCACAAATCACGATCAACGCCGCCAGAAACTTGCCCATCAGCCGGCATACCCCCCGGCGGTGGTGCGCACGAAGGCGTCGGCGCACATCTTGGCCAGCGCCCGCACCCGGCCGATATAGCTTTGCCGCTCGGTCACCGAGATCACGCCGCGCGCATCCAGCAAATTGAAGATGTGGCTGGCCGTGATGCACTGGTCATAGGCCGGGTGCGCCATGACGATGCGTTGGCCGGTCTTGGGGTCGACATCCTCTTGCGCCAGGATGGCGGCGCATTCGGCCTCGGCCTCTTCGAAATGGCGCAGCAGCATCTCGGTATCGGCCACATCGAAATTCCAGCGGCTGTATTCCTGCTCGGTCTGGCGGAACACGTCGCCATAGGTCAGCGGAATCGGCGCGTCGGGGTCGTTGAAGGGCATTTCCATCACGTGGTCGATGCCCAGCACATACATCGCCAGGCGCTCCAACCCATAGGTCAGCTCGCCGGACACCGGGTGGCAATCGTGGCCGCCGACCTGCTGGAAATAGGTGAACTGGCTGACCTCCATGCCATCGCACCAGACCTCCCAGCCCAGGCCCCAGGCGCCCAGCGTCGGGCTTTCCCAGTCATCCTCGACAAAGCGGATGTCGTGCAGGGCCATGTCGATGCCGATCGCCTCGAGGCTGCCAAGATACAGCTCTTGCAGATCCGGCGGGCTGGGTTTGATCAGCACCTGGAACTGGTAATAATGCTGCAGGCGGTTGGGGTTCTCGCCATAGCGCCCGTCGGTCGGCCGGCGCGAGGGCTGCACATAGGCCGCCGCCCAGGGCTGCGTGCCCAGGGAACGCAGCGTGGTGGCCGGGTGAAAGGTGCCCGCGCCCACCTCCATGTCATAGGGTTGCAGCACGGCGCAGCCCTTGGCGGCCCAGTAGGTCTGAAGCCGCAGGATGATTTCCTGGAAACTGCGCGGTTTGTCTTGGGTCTGTGCCATGATCGCCATTGCCTGACTGCCGGATGAAATCGCGCGCTCTGCTTACGTGGCGGGCGCGGCGGGGTCAATTGCGCGACCATGCATTATTTGGATGCGCCCCGCGCCTGATTTGATAGAAGATCGCAAGGGGCGGACGCCGCCCAAGACGCAGAACAGGGCAGACAATGCAAAGACTTTTCGCAACACTGATTTTCATCCTTTTCGCCCTGCGTGCCGCCGTCGCGCAGGAAGACGTGGTCTGGGTCCAGATCGAGGCGCAGCCCAGCCTGGCCGCCGCGCAGGATCGTGCCCGCGCCTATGCCGCCGATCTGCCCGATGTGAATGGGTTTTCGCTGGGTGGCGGGTGGTATGGCATCGTGCTGGGCCCCTATACCCGCACCGATGCGGAACAGGTTTTGCGCGTCTACCGCGCCGAGGGATCGATCCCGAATGACAGTTTCATCGCCTTCACCCGCAATTTCGGGCAACAGTTCTGGCCGGTGGGCGCAAACCTGCTGAACCGCCCCGTCACGCCCGAACCCGCCGCGCCGCAGGCCGATGCCGACACCCCCACGCAGGACGACACCGCCCAGGCCACGCCCGAGCCGCAGATCACCCCCGCCGATGAAACCCCGCGCGAGGCGCGCGCCAGCGAGGCGCAGCTGACCCGGGCCGAGCGCGAAGAGCTGCAGGTCGCGTTGAAATGGGCGGGCTTTTATACCGCCGCGATCGACGGCGCCTTTGGCCGGGGCACGCGCGCCTCGATGGCGGCCTGGCAAGAGGCCAACAATTACGAAGTGACGGGCGTTCTGACGACCCGGCAGCGCGCCGCGCTGCTGCAGCAGTATAACGCCGTGCTGGACGGGCTGGGCCTGCGCGTGGTGCGCGACGAAGAAGCGGGTATCGAGATTGCCCTGCCGACCGAGGTGGTGGCCTTTGAAAAATACGAATACCCCTTTGCGCATTACACCGCCTCGGGCGATCTGCCCGCGACCGTACTGCTGATCAGCCAGCAGGGCGACCGCGACAGCCTGTATGGCCTTTACGACATCATGCAGACGCTGGAAATCGTGCCCCAAGACGGGCCGCGCAACCGCGATGGCGACGGTTTCGTGCTGATCGGCGAAGCCGCGGATTTCATCAGCCATACCGAGGCCCGGCTGGAACGCGGCGAGATCAAGGGCTTTACCCTGATCTGGCCCGCCGGCGACGAAGAACGCCGCACCCGCCTGTTGGGCGAGATGCAGAAAAGCCTGACCCGCCTGACCGGCACCCTGGCGCCCGACCAGATCAGCGAGGATCAAAGCGTCGATTTGCTGTCGGGGCTTGAGATCCGCAAGCCGGTCAAGGCGCGCTCGGGCTTTTTCGTGGATCGCCAGGGCAGCGTCGTGACCACCGCCGAGGCGGTGCAGGGCTGTGGCCGCATCACCCTGGAAGACGGGACCGAGGTCGACATCCTGTCGACCGATGCCGATCTGGGCGTGGCCGTTCTGTTGCCGCGTGGCGGGCTGGCGCCGCTCAGCGTGGCGACCTTCCAAAGCGCGACGCCGCGGCTGCAATCCGACGTGGCGGTGGCGGGCTACTCCTATGGTGGGCTGTTGGGTGCGCCCACCGTCACTTTCGGTACGCTGGCCGACCTGCGCGGCCTGCAGGGCGAAGAGACGCGCAAGCGGCTGGCCATGACCACCCTGCCCGGCGATGCCGGCGGCCCCGTCGTGGATGCCGGCGGCGCTGTGCTGGGGATGCTGTTGCCGCGCGATGCGGTGGGCAGCGGTCGCGCCCTGCCCGACGAGGTGAATTTCGCCGCCACCGGCGACGCGATCCGCGCCATGCTGGACCGTCTGGGCCTGTCGGCGGTGACCACCAACAGCCTGTCGCCCGTGCCGCCCGAACAGCTGACCACGAAAGCCGGCCAAATGACCGTTCTGGTCAATTGCTGGGAGTGACGGGGACGTAATCCTTGAAAAAAGCGGGCGTTCGGGTGATCGTATCCCCGGCCCCGCCGTGCTTGTGCACGCCCGCGTGGCCGGTTCGAGCAGTCAGGCACCCAGCCCCGGCAATCGGGGCCAAGTACAAGTAGCGTCATGGAAAAAACCGAAAAGAAACCCGGCAAGTATAACAACGCGCGCAAGCAGGCCGCGAAGATGGCGAATGCCACCAAGGTCCAGAAAGACGGGATGGTGTTCCACGAATACCCCGATTACGAGACTTACAAAAAGGTGCAGACCGTCGGCAACAAGGCCAAGATCGGTCTGCAACACGTGCAGGAAAGCCACATCAAGGCGCTCAGCACTTACCTGAACGACGCATACGGCAAGGTGGGCTTTGGTCTGTGTCACGGCACCCGCCGCGGGTTGGAGCAGACCTGGTTCCGCGATCACCTGAACGGCAAGCCCGAGGTGATCGGCACCGAGATTTCCGACACCGCGACTGAATTTCCGCACACCGTCCAATGGGATTTCCACGACGAAAACCCCGAATGGGAAGGCAAGGCCGATTTCGTCTATTCCAACTCGTGGGATCATTCGTTCGACCCGCGCCGCGCGTTTCGCACCTGGGCGGGGATGCTGAAACCGGGCGGGATGTTGATCCTGGATCACTGCAAGGGGCACGAACCGAAAGGCGCAAACGCGCTGGACCCGTTCGGCGCCACCTATGACGCGCTGCGCGGTTTCATCGATACCGAACTGGCGGATCTGGGCAGCGTGGTCGATGAAATCGACCGCTCGGACGATCCCGATTACAAGGCGCGCGTGCTGGTGTTCAAACGGGCCGCGTAATTCGGCCCCGGCCTGGTACGGGCGGCCGGACTCGAACCGGCACGGGCTTTCGCCCCAGGGATTTTAAGTCCCATGTGTCTACCATTCCACCACGCCCGCACGGGGCCGGGTCCGCGTGACGTGTTAGCGCGGGCGCGCGGGCGCAACAAGGGCGTCTGTCACAGCTTTTCGCCGGGGCGCGGTTTCAACAAGCCGCGCTCGGGCAGCCAGGGGTTCAATTGCAGCGCGCGGCGCAGCACCTCTTGCGCCTCGTCGTCGCGGCCCAACCCCATCAGCGTCAGTGCCCGCCCCGCCAACGCGGGGATATGGGCGGGGTTCAGCTCCAGCACGATGTCCAGCTGCTCCAGCGCGGCCTCGTAATCCTGGCGGATAAAATGGATGAAGGCGCGCTGGTTATAGCCTTCGGCGTAATCGGGGCAGTAGGCAACCAGCCGGTCGAACTCGGCCAGCGCGCCCAGGAAATCATACGACGCACGCTTGCGCAGCCCGGCATCCAGAACCTCTTGGGCGGCCTCGTCGGGGGCGTCGGCCCACAGCTCCCACATCTGGTTGGTGATCAGCCGCGCGGCCCGCTCGCTCGGGGCCTGGCGCACCTGCTCGACCAGTTGGGCCAGGGCGGCCGCGTGATCTGGCGGGGCCGGGCATTCGGCGAATGCGGGCGACGCCAGCAAGGCGATCAAAGCGAAACAGCGCATACCGAAATGATGGACCACCACGCGCGCAGGTCAAGCCGTGCCTTGACGGGGCGGTGAAATGGCCCAATCGTCTGTGCCATGTTTCCGATCCGCGATCACAACCCGTCGAACCGCACGCCTTTCGTCACCTATGCGCTTATGGCGATCAATATCGTCGTTTTCCTGTCCTACTGGCCGATGATGAGCGACGGGCGGGCCTTGATGGCCTTTTACGATGCCTGGGCCATGCGTCCGGTCGAAATCACCAACGGGCAAGAGTGGCACACCGTCGTCACCTCGATGTTCCTGCATGGCGGATGGATGCACATCATCGGCAACATGCTGTTTCTTTGGATTTTCGGCGACAACATGGAAGACGAGATGGGGCATCTGCCCTTTT
>JAASTF010000275.1 GCA_021767525.1 Paracoccaceae bacterium | reverse complement strand
TCGATCAGCGGCGCCTCGGCGTCGGTGATGGTGGCGTTGCCGCTGCCCACGAAGGCGGTATAGCCGCTGTCGGGATCGGCCAGGGCGGCGCGGGCAAAGGTCTCGAACTCCTCGACATAGAACTGGTAGTTGGTGAACAGCACGAAATTCTGGAAATGGCGCGGGTCTGTCGCGGTGTAATGCGCCAGCCGCGCCAGGCTGTAATCCACCCTCTGCGCGGTAAACGGGGCCAGCGGCTCGGCACCGTCACGGCCAGGCTGGTAGATGCCGTTCACGATGTCGTCGTTCGTGGTACTCAGGTCGGGCACGTCGAACACGTCGCGCAGGGTGAAATCGGCGGCGCCCTCTTGCGGCACGGTCAGATCGGGGCGGCTGGCCACGGCGAAATGCACCGGCATCGGCGTGTCCGATACGCCGATCTGCACCGGCTGGCCGTGGTTCTGCACCAACAGGCCGATCTGCTGTTCCAGGTAGTGCTTGAACAGGTCGGGCCGCGTGATCGTGGTGGCATGGGTGCCGGGACGCGACACATGGCCAAAGCTCAACCGGCTGTCGACCTGCGCGAAGGAATGGGTCGAGATGCGGATTTCGGGGTAAAAGGCGCGCACCCGCCCGCGCGGCGGGCTGCCCTCGATCGCGTCGGTAAAGGCGGTGCACAAATGGCCTGTCGCCTGGTCGTAAAGCGCGATCAGATGCGCCACCGCTGCCTTGGGATCGGTGAAACGCTGCGGCGCGGGGGCGTCGGGGATGTCGATCTCGGCGGATGATGTCACCGGCGGCTCCTTTTCGGGTTTGCGGCCACTGGAACAGGTCGCGCGGCGAAGATCAACTTTGATGACAGCCGTTGACGCGCCGGCAGCCGCCGACAAAGCTGGCGCGGCAAGACAAGGGGCGCGCGATGGATCTGAACACCGTATCGGCCGAGGATTTCGGCGCCAGCCTGCGAGGGCTGGGCCTGAACCTGCTGGTGCGCGACGTGCCGGCGCAGGTGGATTTCCTGACCGATGTGTTCGGCATGACGGCCCATCAGGTCAGCGAGGATTTTGCGATCATCGCCTATGGCGATCAGGTGTTCCAGCTGCACGCCGATGGCACCTATCACGCGCATCCGCTGCTGGGCCTGTTACCCGAAACCCCACCGCGCGGTGCGGGGTTGGAACTGCGCCTTTACGACACCGATCCCGATGCCGCCGCCACACGCGCCCGGGCCCGCGGCGCGCAGATCCTGCAACCGCCGACCGACAAGCCCCACGGCCTGCGCGAGGTCTGCATCCTGTGCGACAACGGCTATGCCTGGGTGGCCAGCCTGCCGAAACCCGACTTGAGAAAGGATACCGCACCATGACCGTGACCAACCTGAAACCCAACATGGACCATTGGCAGGAACGCGTCGACCTGGCCGCCGCCTTTCGCTGGACCGCGCGTCTGAACATGCACGAGGCGGTGGCGAACCACTTTTCGCTGGCGATCAACGACGACGGCACGCGGTTTCTGATGAACCCCAACCAGATGCATTTTTCCCGCATCCGCGCCAGCGACCTGATCGTGGTGGACGCCAACGACCCCGAAACGCTGCAAGGCCCAAACGCGCCCGACCCCACCGCCTGGGGCCTGCATGGCGGCATCCATCGCCATTGTCCGCACGCGCGCTGCGCCATGCATGTGCATTCGATCCACGCCACCGTGCTGGCCAGCCTGGCCGACAGCCGCCTGCCCCCCATCGACCAGAACTGCGCCACCTTCTTTAACCGCTACGTGATCGACGACGGTTATGGTGGGCTGGCGTTCGAGGACGAGGGCGAGCGCTGCGCGCGGCTGTTCGATGACCCGAAGAAAAAGGTCATGATCATGGGCAATCACGGCGTTCTGGTGATCGGGGATACCGTGGCCGAAACGTTTAACCGCATGTATTATTTCGAACGCGCGGCCGAGACGTATATCCGCGCCCTGCAAACCGGCCAGCCGCTGCGCGTTCTGCCCGACGAGATTGCCGAGAAAACCGCGCAAGAGCTGGAAACCTATCCCGAACAGGACGCCCGCCACCTGGCCGAGCTGAAGGCGATCCTGGACGACGAGGGCAGCAATTACGCAAGCTGAAGGCCCTGACGTGACGGAACGTTCCCCTGCCATCGGTCGCAGGGCGGCGTTACGGTCTGGCCGAACGACTCAGCAGGAGGGGAAAGCATGAGCGACGATATCGTGATCCTGGGCGGCGCCCGCACCGCCATCGGCACCTTTGGCGGCAGCCTGGCCGGCACCGCGCCCATCGACACCGCGACCGTGGCCACCAAGGCCGCGCTGGAGCGTGCAGGCGTCGAAGGTGGGCAGATCGGCCACGTGGTGTTCGGCCATGTCATCAACACCGAGCCGCGCGATATGTATCTGTCGCGCGTGGCCGCGATCCAGGCCGGCATTCCCGACACCACGCCCGCGATGAACGTGAACCGGCTGTGCGGCTCGGGCGCGCAGGCCGTGGTGTCCGCCACCCAGGCGCTGATGCTGGGCGACGCCGATTTCGCCGTGGCCGGCGGGGCCGAGGCGATGTCGCGCAGCCCCTATATCATCCAGGACCAGCGCTGGGGCGCAAAGATGGGCGATATCAAGACGTTGGATATGATGCTGGGCGCGCTGAACTGCCCATTCGGCACCGGCCATATGGGCGTGACGGCCGAGAACGTCGCGGCCGAGCACAACATCAGCCGCGACGATCAGGACAGCTTTGCCCTGGAAAGCCAGAAACGCGCCGCGGCGGCGATCGAGGCGGGCCATTTCAAAGAACAGATCGCGCCTGTCGAGGTGCGGGTCAAGCGCGATATGGTGGCATTCGACACCGACGAGCATCCCAAGGCGACCACGGCCGAGGCTCTGGCCGGATTGCGGCCCGTGTTCAAGAAGGATGGCAGCGTCACCGCGGGCAACGCCAGCGGCATCAATGACGGCGCGGCAGCCATCGTACTGGCGCGTGCGGGGGCTGCGGAAAAGGCGGGGCTGACCCCGAAATTCCGCGTGCTGGGCTACGCCCATGCAGGCGTCCGCCCCGAGGTGATGGGCATCGGCCCGGTGCCTGCGGTGGAAAACCTGATGGCGCGCACAGGACTGAAAATAAACGATTTCGACGTGATCGAGTCGAACGAGGCCTTTGCCGCGCAGGCGGTTGCCGTCAACAACGGGCTGGGCCTGGACCCGGCCAAGGTGAACCCCAATGGCGGCGCCATCGCACTGGGGCATCCGGTGGGCGCGACGGGCTGCATCATCACCGTCAAGGCGATGTACGAGCTGGAGCGGATCGGCGGAAAAAAGGCGATGATCACCATGTGCATCGGCGGCGGCCAGGGCATCGCGCTGGCGATCGAGCGGCTGTAAGAAAACCGCGCGGTTTCGCGCGTCAAAGGGTTAATCGCGCGGTTTGCCCCGCAAAGCGCGCGGTTTTCGCCGCCAGACCATCCCAAACCGCGTGGTTTCCTGCCGGAACCACGCGGTTTTTTGATGCGATCACAGGGCCCGGCCGACCCAATGGGGTGTCATGTTACCGCCCCGCGCCAAACCGTGCGGTTTGGTGCCGAAATCGCGCGGTGGTTAACTTTTGGCGGGGGCTAGTCGATGCGGATGCGCGCGCGGGCGGCGCGGCCGCGCGCGTCGATCACCGACAGCGTCACGAAACCCGGCCCCGGCGATGGCAGCGCCACCTCGCGCAGGCGGGCACCGATGCGCAGCGGCTGACCGTCGGCCAGGATGGTGAACGGGGCCACCCCGTCACGCAGTTTTACCACCAGGTCGGACTGCCCCAGCGCCAGCCGCGCGCCGTCGGGCGGAAAGGCCAGTTTCGGCGCATCGGCATCGGCGGCAAAGGCCGCGTCGCGCGGGCGGAACCGTTGCAGGGGCTGCGGCAGCCGGTCGGTCGACACCAGCAGCGCATCGCGCGGCGGGGGCGGCAGCGGATCGGCGCGCGATTTCAGACGGTCGAAGGCGCGGAACAGAACGGGCGCGGCCAGCTCGCCGCCAAACGCGCCGGGCACCGGCGTGCCATCGGCGCGGCCCATCCACACGCCCACCACGTGTCGCCCGTCGAACCCCACGGCCCAGGCATCGCGGTGGCCATAGGAGGTGCCGGTTTTGTAGGCCAGCCGCGTTTGCGCGGCGCCGGGCGGCGGGGCAAGGCCCGCGAGGATATGCCCGACCGACCATGCGGCGCGCGGGCTGGTCAGGCGGCGTGCGGCGCCCGGGCGGCCCTGGCTGTAAAGCGGCATCGCCTGCCCGCCATTGGCAAGGCCCGCGTAGATCTGCACCAGGTCGTGCAGCGACAGGCCCAGCCCGCCCAGCGCCACCGCCAGGCCGGGCCGCCCGCCGGGAATGACGGGCCGCGCGCCGGCCCGTTCCATCGCCGCCACCAGGCGCGCGGGGCCGACCGCCTGGGTCATCGCCACGGCGGGGATGTTCAGCGACAGTTGCAGGGCGCGTTCCACCGTCAGTTCGCCCCGGAACGCGCCATCGAAATTCTGCGGCGCGTAGCCGTCGAAATCGGTGGGCCGGTCAGCGATCAGGCTTTGCGGATGGGCCAGCCCCTGGTCGAACCCCAGCGCGTAGATCAGCGGTTTCAGGGTCGA
>JAASTF010000274.1 GCA_021767525.1 Paracoccaceae bacterium | reverse complement strand
TACGAGGGCGAGGAAAGCTCGAAAAACGTCTTTTACACCGGCGCCGCGCCGAACCAGCAGGCGATCCCGGCGACGGATTACTTTCTTGAGGAACTGGGCGTCGAGAAATTCGCCCTTCTGGGCACCGACTATGTCTATCCGCGCACCACGAACAACATCCTTGAAAGCTATTTGAAAGACAAAGGCATCCCCGAGGAAGATATCTTTGTCAATTACACGCCCTTCGGCCATTCCGACTGGTCCAAGATCGTGTCGGATGTCGTGGCGCTTGGCGCCGATGGCAAGCAGGTCGGCGTGATTTCCACCATCAACGGCGACGCCAATGTGGGCTTTTACAAGGAACTCGCCGCGCAAGGCATCGACGCCGCCGACATTCCCGTGGTCGCCTTCTCGGTCGGCGAAGAGGAACTGTCGGGCCTCGACACCACCAACCTGGTGGGCCACCTGGCGGCCTGGAACTATTTCATGTCCGCCGACACGCCCGAGAACGAGGCGTTCATCGCCGCCTGGCACGATTTCATCGGTGACGAGGCCCGCGTGACCAACGACCCGATGGAGGCGCATTACATCGGCTTCAACATGTGGGTGAACGCCGCGACCGAGGCCGGCACCACCGATGTCGACGCGGTGCGCAGCGCCATGTATGGCCAGACCTTCCCCAACCTGACGGGCGGCACGGCGGAAATGTTGGTGAACCACCACCTGTCCAAACCCGTTCTGATCGGCGAAATCACCGAGGATGGCCAGTTCGACATCCTCAGCCAGACCGACCCGGTGCCGGGTGATGCCTGGACCGACTTCCTGCCGGAATCGGCCGTCCTGAAATCCGATTGGAAGGATCTGGGCTGCGGTATGTACAACACCGAAACCGAAACCTGCGTGCAGATCAAATCGAACTACTGATCGCACAAGACGTTTCGCCGGGGGCGCCTGCCGCGCCCCCGGCCATTTCCCGGGACGCCCCATGAAACCGATATTTTCCGCCTTGGCGACGGCCCTTCTGTGCCTGTGCGCCACCCTCGCACCCGCCCAGGATGCCGACGCGCCGATCCAACGCTTGCTGCAAGAGCAGGGCGAGCTGATCTCGAAAAGCTCGCGCCGCACCATCGGCCCGGCCATCGACGCGCTGGCCGACAGCGGCCTGCCCGCCGCGCAAGAGGTGCTGGAACGCTGGCAGGACAAGGGCATGTGGCGGAACGAGGACACCGGGCTTTTCGTTTTCGCCGAAGAGGTCGACCGCGACACGATTCGCATCTTCGACCCGGCCACCGGCGCCGAAATCGGCACCGTGCCCGATGACGGCTATGACCAGCTGAAACCCAATTCCGGCATCCGGGGCATGATCGGCGCCGCGTTGGTGCGGTTCCAGCTGAACGATCCCGACCCGGCCCAACGCGCCACCGCGCTGGATGCCATCGAGCGCGACGCCGAGGAAAGCCACCTTACCGCCCTGCGCGGCGCTATCGAAGGCGAGACAGACCCCACCCTGAAGGCCCGCAAAGAGCGGCTGGAACGGCTACTGACCATCACCTATGACAGCGACGAGGATGCGCGCATCGCCGCGATCCGCAGTTTTGCCGGCGATCTCGGCGTCGATGTGCGCGCCACGCTGAACCCGCTGGCCGCCACGCGGATCGAGCTGTCCGACACCCTGCCCGACGGCCCCGATATTGCGGGCCGCTTGACCCCGGGCTCCGAGGCACTGCCGCGCGACGCGGCCTATGCCATGATGGTCGATCAGGGGCTGGCCCCGCCCGTCATCACCGCCGCCGACCGGCGCGGCACGCTGGTGGCCAATATTTCAAACGGTGCGGTGGCGGGCATCCCCGTCGCGCAGCTGTACACCGAAGAGGCCCGCGCCCGCGCCTATACCGAACTGGCCGCGGCCGGTCTTGTGCCGGCCGCCGCCACCGAGGCCGAGATGGACGACGCGCTGAACGGCGTCGTGTTCTTCGCCCGCTATATCGGTGCCCCGCCCCCCGTGGCCCGGGCCGCTGCCGAGGCGCTGTCGGATATCGAAACCACCGTCGCCGTGAACCGCGCCTTCGATCTGGGGCTGGATGCTCTCAGCCTCGCCTCGATCTATTTCCTGGCGGCCATCGGCCTGGCGATCACATTTGGCGTGATGGGCGTCATCAACATGGCGCATGGCGAATTCATCATGATGGGCGCCTACACGGGGTACGTGGTGCAACTGGTGATCCCCGACTACACCATCTCGATCCTGGTGGCGCTGCCGCTGGCCTTTGCCGTCACCTTCGCCGCCGGTGTCGCGATGGAGCGGCTGGTCATTCGCTGGCTCTATCACCGCCCGCTGGAAACGCTGCTGGCCACCTTCGGCATTTCGATCGCGCTGCAACAGATCGCCAAGAACATCTTTGGCACGCAGGCCCGCCCGCTGACATCGCCCGCATGGCTGGACGGGTCGTGGGTGATCAACGACATCGTCTCGATCAGCTATATCCGCATCGCGATCTTCGTTCTGGCGCTTCTGTTCCTGGGGCTGTTCCTGTTCCTGATGACCCGCACGCGGCTGGGGCTTGAGGTGCGGGCCGTCACGCAAAACCCGCGCATGGCGGCCAGCATGGGCATCAATCCCGACCGCATCAACATGCTGACCTTCGGCCTGGGTTCGGGCATCGCCGGGATCGCGGGGGTGGCCATCGGGCTTTATGCCAAGGTCACGTCGGAAATGGGCGCCGATTACATCGTGCAATCCTTCATGACCGTGGTCGTGGGCGGCGTCGGCAATATCTGGGGCACGCTGCTGGGCGCCACGCTGGTGGGCAGCCTGCAAAAGGGGATCGAGTGGCTGAACCCCTCGAACACGCTGGCGGCGCAGACCTACATGATCCTGTTCATCATCCTCTTCATCCAGTTCCGGCCACGGGGGCTGATTGCCCTCAAGGGCCGCGCGGCGGAGGCATAAGGCATGACCGATACCAGCCTCGCCTCTCCTGCCCGCCGGTCGTTGGCGCTGCGCCACCCATCGGTTCTGATCTTCATCGCTGTGCTGGCGCTGTTCACGCTGGGCGTCACCATCCTGTCCGAAGGGTTCGGGATCGGCGTGATCTCCACCAGCTTCGTCAAGACGCTGGGCAAGACGTTGTGCCTGTGCCTTGTCGCGCTGGCGATGGACCTGGTCTGGGGCTATTGCGGCATCCTGTCCCTCGGGCACATGGCGTTCTTTGGCCTGGGCGGCTACGCCATCGGCATGTGGCTGATGTATGCAAGGACCGAGATCATCGTGATCGACAGCCTGGCCGCCGCCGAACTGCCGCCCACCCCGCAGGAAATATCCGACGGCATCGCCGCACAGATTTTCGGCGTCGTGGGCGCGTCCGAGTTTCCGCCGATCTGGGCCTTTGCCCATTCCCTGCCCCTGCAACTGGCGGCGGTGGTGCTGGTGCCGGGCCTCTTGGCGCTGGTCTTTGGCTGGTTGGCCTTCCGCAGCCGGGTGACAGGCGTTTACCTGTCGATCCTGACCCAGGCGATGACGCTGGCGCTGTCGCTCTACCTGTTCCAGAACGACAGCGGCTTGCGCGGCAATAACGGTCTGTCGGGGCTGCAAAACCTGCCCGGCTTGGAAAGCGTGCCGCAATCGCTGGTGTCGATCTGGTTCTTCTGGGCCTCGGCGCTGGCGCTTGGGCTGGGATACGTCCTGTGCGCCTGGGTGGTGTCGGGCAAGTTCGGCTCGGTCATCCGCGCCATCCGCGATGACGAGGCGCGCGTGCGCTTCCTGGGCTACCCGGTCGAGGGCTTCAAGCTGGCGATCTTTACCCTCACGGCGGTGATCGCGGGCATTGCGGGCGCGCTGTATTACCCGCAGGCGGGCATCATCAACCCGGCCGAAATCGCGCCCATCGCGTCGATCTACCTGGCGGTCTGGGTGGCCATCGGCGGGCGCGGGCGGCTTTATGGCGCTGTCATCGGCGCGGCGTTCGTGTCGCTTTTGTCGACCTGGTTCACCGGCGGGCAGGCGCCCGATGTGAACCTTGGGTTCTACACGATCAGCTGGGTGGATTGGTGGACCGTGCTGCTGGGCCTGTCCTTTGTCCTTGTCACCCTGTTCGCGCCCAAGGGTATCGGCGGCCTGGTCGACCTGCTGACCGACCGCCATTCACCCAACCGCCACGGCGCCGACCTGGGCCCCGACCAGGGAGCCCTGCGCGAAAAGGAGGCCGAGCAATGAGCACGCTTCTTGAGGTATCCGGCGTCTCGGTATCCTTCGACGGGTTCAAGGCGATCAACAACCTGTCCTTCCAGATCGCCGAGCGCGAGCTGCGCGCGGTGATCGGCCCCAATGGCGCGGGCAAAACTACCTTCATGGACATCATCACCGGCAAGACCCGCCCCGACGAGGGGCGCGTGATCTATGGCGACAAGGGGGTGTCGCTGCTACGCCTGTCCGAAAGCCGCATCGCGCAAGAGGGGGTCGGCCGCAAATTCCAGCGCCCCACCGTGTTCGAGGATCAAACCGTCGCCGACAACCTGATGATGGCGCTGAAAAAGGATCGCGGCCCGCTGGCGGTCCTGCTGTTTCGGCCCAGCGACGCGGACCGCGCCAAGGTGGCCGACCTGGCCCAGGAAATCGGCCTGTCCGCG
>JAASTF010000038.1 GCA_021767525.1 Paracoccaceae bacterium | reverse complement strand
GCGAATGCAGGATCGGCTCCGATTTGTCGGAATGGGCGTAGGGCATAAGAATCTCCGGCAGGGTTGATGCAGATTTGATCTGTTTTTGTTCCAGTTCAACCCCGGCCGTTTTCTGCCGCCCAGCCGATGCCGCAGAATTGTGCAGCCGGCGATTGTCCTTGGGGGACAATTGGTTAAATTCCGCAATGAAACCATGCAATTGCAGAAATACATCTAACAATCATCTATTTCTTGCGCGATTTTGCGCTGTCTTGCTAGGCTGACAGGGCAAGCAGTGTGCTTGGTTGCGCTTTTGACTGCACACCCACCCCTCGCTCCCCGTGGTCAGGGCGCAACCAATGCATCTGTTTGCGCCCTGGATGCGCGGCCTTCGGCCCCTTGCCTCGGGCCCGGTTTTCAAGGATAACGCCCGCAGGACCGAAGCGAGAGGCACATATGCGCGCACGTATCTACAAGCCCGCCCGCACCGCGATGCAATCGGGAACCGCCAAGACCCGCCATTGGGTATTGGAGTTCGCCCCCGCGGCCCCGCGCGAGGTTGATCCGCTGATGGGCTGGACCTCGTCCAGCGACACGCAGGCGCAGGTGAAAATGCGCTTTGACAGCAAAGAGGCCGCGCTGGATTACGCCCAGGCACATGGTATCGACGCTGTGGTGATCGAGCCAAAAACGCGCAAGCCCAATGTCCGCGCCGGCGGCTATGGCGAAAACTTTGCCACCAATCGGCGCGGCGCCTGGACGCACTGAACGCTTGCCTTCGCGGCGTCCCGCGCCCAAACAGGGCGCAGCGGTCCCATAGCTCAACTGGATAGAGCAGCTGACTTCTAATCAGCAGGTTCGGGGTTCGAGTCCTCGTGGGATCGCCAGCGCGCCTTCCTTTAGCGCGCGCCCAGCAGGTGATCCACCAGGCCCAGCCAATACCCGACGCCCAGCGGAATCGCGGCATCGTTGAAATCGTAAGTGGGGTAGTGCACCATCGCGTTGTTCCGGCCCGGCTGGTCGGTGCCCATCCAGATGTAGTTGCCCGGCCGTTCGTTCAGCATGAAGGAAAAATCCTCACCGGCCATGCACGGCTCGCTTTCGCGCAGCACGCCCGCCTCGCCCACCAGAGCGGCGGCAGCCTGCGCGGCCAGGTCGGTTTCGGCGGCGTGGTTGATCGTGGGCGGATAATTCTTGCGATAGTCGATCACCGCCTCAGCGCCAAAGCCTTTGGCGATACCTTCTGCCAGGCTGCGGATGCGCGCCTCGGCCATATCGCGGGTGTCGGGATCGAAATAGCGGACCGAGCCGCCGATGGTCGCCTCGTCGGGCATCACCACATAGGCGTCTGACCCCTTGAACATCGACACGCCGATCGTGGCGGTGTCATGCGGCGACACGTTGCGGCCGGGCACGCTTTGGATCGCCGTCACAAGGTGCGAGGCGGCCAGAACCGTGTCGACCCCCAGATGGGGCAGGCCGGCATGGGTGCCCTGGCCGCGGATGGTGATGTCGAAATAGTCGATCCCGGCCATGATCGGCCCCGCCAGCGCGCAGAACTGGCCCAGGGGCATTCCCGGCCAGTTGTGCAGCCCCCAGACCGACTGGCAATCGGCGCGGTCGAACAGCCCTTCGCGCACCATCACGCCGCCGCCGCCGCCGCCCTCTTCGGCGGGTTGAAAGATCAGCGCGACCGAGCCCGCGAAATCGCGCGTCTCGGCCAGGATCTTGGCCGCGCCCAGCAGCATGGCGGTGTGGCCGTCATGGCCGCAGGCATGCATCGCGCCGGGGTTTTGCGATTTGTAGGGCAGGTCGGTGTGTTCCTGCATCGGCAGCGCGTCCATATCGGCGCGCAGGCCGATCATGGGGCCGTCGCGGTCGCCCTTGATGATGCCGACCACGCCGGTGGTCGCCATGCCGGTGATTACCTCGTCGACGCCGAATGCGCGCAGCTTTTCCGCCACGATGCCCGCGGTGCGGGTTTCCTGGAACCCGATTTCGGGATGCATATGCAGATCGCGCCGCCAGGCGGTGATCTCGTCATGCAGGTCCCTGATGCGGTTATGGTGGCGGGAATTAAACGCGATGTCGGACATGGGCGATCTCCTTTGCGGCTTGCCCCAAGGAATAACGAAGTTCCAGCGCCAGTGCGAGGGGGTGCAAGGCAATAGACCCGCCGCGCCAAGGCACGACGGGCCTGAAATGATGAAATCACACTCTCACGAATAGGCGCAGAATAGCTGCGGGGTGTGACCGATTTATGGCGCGGGGATGAAGCAAGCTGGCGCAATCGGGGCGGGGCAGGCCCCATGAAAAACGGGGCGCCTTCTGGCGCCCCGTTCCTGCGCGGTGGTCCTGGATTTACTGGCGGGCCAGCAGTTTCCACTGGCCGTTCTCGACGATCGAAATGGTGATGTCATCGGCGCCCTGGTGGTCGCCGGGGCCATAGGTCAGCTGTGTGTCCAGCAGCTCGGAATAATAATCGACCGTTTCCATGCCTTTCTGGAACGACTCGTGCGTCAGGTCGGGGCCCGCGGCCTCGAGCGCCTTCACAAGCGTTTCGGCGGCGTTGTAGCCCAGCATCGCAAAGCCGCTGGCGGGCTGGCCGTATTCCTCTTCGTAGGCCTCGATGAACGCGCCGGGCACGGGGTCATCGGCGCGGGCGCTCAGGTCAACCCAACCGGCGGCTGCATAAAGCCCTTCGGTCACGCCGTTCGGCACTGCGGCCACAGGTTCAAGGAAACCTGCCGAGGTGTTCAGGAACTTGGCTTCGGTCCAGCCCAACTGCTTGGCGGTGCCGACAACGGTGATACCGGCGCGCACGCCCAGGGCCATCACGATGATCTCGCAGTTTTCGCTGCGCAGCTTTTGCACGGCACCCACGAAATCCTGCTCGTCCGGCTTGTGCGTGGTTTCCGAGACAAAGGTGGTGCCCAGATCGCCCGTGCTTTCCTTGGCGGCGTTCGAAATCTCGATGCCGAAATCGGTGGGCAGATACATCGCGCAGACATTGGTGTGGCCGAACTCTTCGTTCAGGTATTTGATGCCGGCGATGGTCTGGTCATAGTAGCTGGCAAAGCCGGTATACTTGTTGTCGATCGGTTCGGACAGCATTTCACGCGCGGCCGACAGCGGGTTCAGGTTCGGGATGCCCTTGGGATCGAGGATCTTGAAACCGGCCAGGTTGTGCGGCGTGCCCAGCGTCAGCATCATCGCGAACACCTTGTCGCGGTTCACCAGCTTGTTGAACGCCTGCGCGGCCTTGGGCAGCTGGTAGGCGTGATCTTCGACCACGAACCGAATCTTGCGGCCATGCACGCCGCCGGCCTCGTTCACCTCTTTGATTTTCAGGTTCGCGCCGTTGATCGCGGGCACGCCCACGGCGGCGAAGATGCCCGACAGGTCGTTGGCCGAGCCGATCACGATCTCGTCGTCGGTCACGCCCTGGGTTTCGGCCCAGGCCGGCTGGGACAGCCCCAGTGCCAGCGCACCGCCCATCACGGTTTTCATCACGGTCTTCATGTTGGTCTTTCCTCCCTTGGTCTTGCCCGTTTTCCGGCGGGCTTGGTCAATACATATCATCAATCAACGCCTTGTGGCGTTTTTCGACAAAGCCGCGCTTCAGCTTCATCGTCGGCGTCAGCTCTTCGTCTTCGGCGGTCAGCAGCACGTCGATCAGGCGGAAATCCTTGATCTGTTCGACGCGGGCGAATTCGGTATTCACCTGCTCGACCTCGGCGCGGATCAGGTCCTGCACCTCTTGCGCGCGGCAAAGCGAGGCGAAATCTGAAAACGGCACCTTCTTTTCCTGCGCGTATTTCTCGACGTTTTCCTGGTCGATCATGATCAACGCGGTCAGGTACTTGCGCTTGTCGCCGATGATCACCGCGTCGTTGATGTAATGGCTGAATTTCAGCCGGCTTTCGATCTCGGCGGGGGTGATGTTCTTGCCGCCGGCGGTGATGATGATGTCTTTCAGCCGGCCGGTGATTGTGACATAGCCATCTTCGTCGATCCGGCCCACATCGCCCGTGCGCAGCCAGCCGTCATCGGTAAAGGTTTCGGCCGTCTTTTCGTTGTTGCGCCAGTAACCCTGGAAATTGTTCAGGCCCTTGGTCTGAATTTCGCCATCCTCGGCGATGCGCACATGGACGCCCGGCACCGGCTTGCCGATGGTGCCCACCTTGTTTTCGCTGGGCGTGTTGATGGTGGCGATGCCGGCGGTTTCGGTCATGCCGTAGCCTTCGACCAGCGGCACGCCGATGGACCAGTACCATTTCAGCAACTCGGGCGAGATTGGCGCCGCACCCGTGCCGCCCCGGCGCATACGGTCAAAACCCAGCATCCGGCGCAGGTTCTTCAGAACCAGCTGATCCCAGATCCAGAAATTCAGCGCCGTGCCCGCGGGCACGCTGCCCTTTTGCATCAGCGCCTCGGTGCGCTTGCGGCCCGCGTTCAGTGCCATCTTGAACGAAAGCCGCCCGATCCAGGTCGCCTCTTGCGCCAGGATCAGCACGCGGGAATAGATTTTCTCCCAGACGCGCGGCACGGCGGTAAAGGTCATCGGGCTGACCTCTTGCAGGTTGTCGAACACGGTTTCGGGGCTTTCGGCGAAATTGACCGTGCATTTCGCTGCCAGCGGGAAATAGATCGACACGTCGCGTTCCAGGATGTGGCACAGCGGCAGGAAACACAGCTGTTCATCCGTCGCCTCGGCGGGCAGGCCATGCGCGCCCGCGGTGATCGCCGACATGATGTTCTCGTTCGACAGCATCGCACCCTTGGGCATGCCCGTGGTGCCCGAGGTATAGATCAAAAGCGCCGTATCCTCGGGGCGGGATTTCTCGATCTCGGCCTCGAACACGCCGGGTTCGGCTGCGTCGGCCTCTTGCCCGATCTTGTAGAGGTCTTCGATAAAGATCGCGCGGTCGTGGGTCAGGTCGTGCAGGCCCTCGTCTTCCAGGATGATGACCTTCAGGACGCCGGGCACGTTGGCCTCGATTTCCAGGAACTTGTCCAGCTGCTCCTCGTTCTCGACGATCAGAAAGCGCGAGTCGCTGTCTTTCAGCAGGTATTCCAGCTGCGAGGCGCTGTCGGTGGTGTAAACGCCCGAGGCGATGCCGCCGACGCATTGAATGCCCAAGTCGAAATAGGCCCATTCCTTGCGGTCTTCCGACAGGATCGATACGCATTCGCCGCGTTGAAGGCCCAGCTTGCGCAGGGCCATGCCGATCCACTTGGCGTGCTGCCAGTAATCGGCCCAGCTGTAGGCCTGCCAGATGCCCATGTCCTTTTCGCGATGCGCGGTGCGGCTGCCCAGTGCTTTGCAGCGGGCGGCGAACAGCTTGGCAATGGTGTCTTCGCCGTCGACAGTGACGGGGCGGGCGTCAGGCAGGGCGTTGAACTGGACGCCGTTGATGGTGATCTTGTCCGATGCGGCATTGGCGTTCATCGCATCACCTCCATGTCTTCTTGCGCTTCCAGCGTTTTTCGCCGCGTGCGCCTTCGTCTGTGTGGCCGAGATAGAAGCTTTTGATGTCTTCGCTTTCCCTCAGCCGCTCGGACGAACCGTTCATCACGATCCGGCCCAGCTCCATCACGTAACCCTGGTCGGCCAGGTTCAGCGCGGCGCTGGCGTTTTGTTCGACCAGCATCATGGTCACGCCGGCCTCTTTGTTCAGCCGCTTGAGGATGCCAAAGATTTCCTGCACCAACAGTGGCGACAGCCCCAGGCTGGGTTCGTCCAACAGCATGATGTCGGGGCTCAGCATCAGGCCCCGGCCGATGGCCAGCATCTGCTGCTGGCCGCCCGAAAGCGTGCCGGCCTCTTGGTTGCGGCGCTCTTTCAGGATTGGGAAATATTCGAACACCATGTCGCGGTCGCGGGCGATGGCGGCGCGGTCGTTGCGCGTGTAGGCGCCCAGGTTCAGGTTTTCCTCGACCGTCAGCAGGGGGAACACCTCGCGCCCTTCGGGCACGTGAACGATACCGGCGCGCACCACCTTGTGCGGCTCCCATCCCTGGATCTGCTGCCCCTTGAACAGGATCTCGCCCTTCTCCGGGTCCATGATGCCCGAGATGGTTTTCAGCAAAGTCGTTTTGCCCGCGCCGTTGGCGCCCAGCACGGTCACGACCGAGCCCTTGTGCACCTCGAGGCTGACGCCGCGAATGGCCATGATCGGCCCGTAAAAGGTTTCGAGGTTGCGCACCTCAAGTAGGGGTTTGTCGCTCATGCCGCGTCCCCCGTGCCCAGATAGGCGGAAATCACCGCCGGGTGGTTCTGCACCTCTTCGGGCGTGCCTTCGGCCAGTTTCGCCCCGTCGGCCAGCGCCAGCACGCGGTCGCAAACCTTGCTGACCAGCCCCATGTCATGTTCGACCATCAACACCGTGATCCCCATCTGGCGGCGGATGTCGTCGATCCACCAGCGCATGTTCTGCGTTTCCTCGACCGACAGGCCCGAGGCCGGTTCGTCCAGCAGCAAAAGCCGCGGTTTCGAGGCCAGCGCGCGGCCCACTTCGACCACCTTGCGCACACCGTAGGGCAGGCCCGCGATGCGCTTGTTGCGGTAGGGTTGCAGATCAAGGAAGTCGATCACCTCTTCCACAGCCTCGCGATGCGCGCGTTCTTCGCGGCGGACGCTGGGCAGGTGAAACAGCTGTTCGACCAGGTTGGTCTGCCGGTGGCGGTGGCGGCCCACAAGAAGATTGTCCAGCACCGTCGCCTGATCGAACAGTTCGATGTTCTGGAACGTGCGGGCGATGCCCAGGCTGGGCACCTCGTCGGGTGGCAGTTTCAGCAGGTCTTTGCCGTCAAATGTGATCTTGCCCTCGACCGGTGTGTAAAACCGCGAAATCAGGTTGAAGACCGTCGATTTGCCAGCGCCGTTGGGGCCCACCAGGGCGAAAACCTCGCCCTCTTTCACGTCCATGCTCAGCTTGTTCACGGCGGTCAGCCCGCCGAATTTCAGCGTGACGTTTTCAAGCGTCAGAAGACTCATCTCAGCCGCTCCGTTTTCAGATAGGTTTTCTGGCGGCGGAACATGTCCTTCCGCGCGAAGGGGAACAGCTCCAGGAAGGTGCGTATCTTCAGCCACCGGCCGTAAAGGCCCATCGGCTCGAACAGGATGAACAGGATCATGATCACCCCGAAGACCGCCGTTTCCAGGCCGGGGATCGCCACGGTGCTGCCCATGCTGTCGGTCACGATCGACAGGAACTGCGGCAGGAACGCGATGACGATGGCGCCCAGGAACGCCCCGTGGATAAAGCCAAGCCCGCCCACCACGATCATCATCAGCAGTTGGATCGAGATGATGAAGGTGAACGTCTCGTTGTTGAACACCTCGGCGAAAAGGCCCATCAACGCGCCGCCCAGGCCGGTGATGCCGGCCGAGATGCCGAAGGCCAAGGTCTTGGTGCGGGCGATGTTCACGCCCATCGCCTGGGCCGAGATTTCGCTGTCGCGCACGGCGGCAAAGGCGCGGCCCATCGGCGCGCGCAGAAGGTTGCGGTAGAACAGCGTCACCACCAGCACGACAATCAGTGTCATGTAATACCAGGCAGCGGGGTTCGACCAACGGTTCACCTCGATGCCGAAAACGGTGATCGTGGGCGCAAACTTGCCGCCCACACCGCCCGTCCAGGGTTCCAGCATCACGATCAGGTCGTCGGTGAGGATGGCCAGGGCCAGCGTGGCGATGGCCAGGTAGACACCGTGCAGTTTCAGCGCCGGGATCGCGATCAACCCGCCGATGATGCCGGTGATGATGCCCCCCAGCGGAAAGGCGAGGATGAAGGGCAGGCCCGCCTCCATCAGCAGCACGCAGGAATAGCATCCCAGCGCCATGAAGGCCGAGTGGCCCAGGCTGGCCTGCCCGGTCTGGCCGGTCAGCAGCATCAGGCCCAGGCCGCAGGTGGCCCAGATCAGAACGTTCGTCGCCTCGCCCAGGAAAAAGTCGTCGATCAGCCAGGGCAGGGCCACCATCAAGGCAAGAAGCGCGGTGTAAAGAAAGGCCTGCCAGCCGTCCTGGAACAGGCGGATGTCATGGTCATAGCTGGTTTTGAAATGGATACGCATCGCCTTAGACCTTCTTGACGCGGACCTGCGCGAACAGGCCGTGAGGACGGAAAAGCAGCACCGCGATCAGCAGCACGTAAGGTGCGATCTGGCTGTAGCCCGGCGGCAGGTAACGCGCGGCGAAGGGCTCGATGATGCCGACGATCAGCCCGCCCATCAATGCGCCCGGCAGGCTGCCGAAACCGCCGATCACGGCGGCGGCAAAGGCCTTGATGCCGATGAAGCCGGCATTGGGGTCGATCGCGCCCTTCGAGGCGTAAAGAATGCCCGCCACCGCGGCGACGATACCCGCCAGCGCCCAGACAAACCCGTGCACACGCTTGACCGGGATGCCCATGTAATAGGCCGCCATCTGGTTCTGGCTGGCGGCTTGCATGGCCAGGCCGATCTTGGTGCGCTGAAAGAATTGCCACAACAGCAGGGTCAGAACGAACGTGGTGATGATGATCGCCACGTCTGCCATGCCCAGCACCAGCTCGCCCATGCGCAGATCGCCCAGGGCCAGCGGCGAATGCAGCGACAGCGGCTCGTGCCCCCAGATCAGGCCCGCGACGAAGCGCAGGATGAACCCAAGCGCGATGGTCAGGATGATGACCGCCACCTGGTTCTGACCGAACACCGCGCGCAACACGATCACGTCCAGCAGATAGCCAAAGGTGCCCATCACCAGGAAAACCAGCGGCAGCGCCAGCCAGAACGGAATGCCCATGAATTCGGGGTTGACGAAGCCAAGCGTCACGAAGGCGCCCAGCATCATGAAATCGCCCTGTGCGAAATTGACCGCCTCGGTCGCCTTGTAGATGAGCACGAAGCCCAAGGCGACAAGGCCGTAGACACAGCCATTGGCCATGCCGCTGATGAGAAGCTGAAGAACTTCCACCGCGATCCTCCCTATGTGGTGCAGACCGTGATCGTTCGATGTCACGGTCGTGCCTGCGCCGGCCCTCCTGCCGGTGCGTTTCACCCCTTGCGGGTGTTGCGCCGATCCGTCCACAATTTGCGGCACGGGTCAACATGTGGTGATAAAGTGACGTTGCGGAAATTTCAACCGCGATGCGGAAGATGCCCGTGGGGCAGGCGCGACGCAACGGCAAACTGGACGGCGCCGCCGACGCTTCGGCATGATCGGCCAGAATTGCATGATGGGAGGTTCACATGGGTCTTTTCACGCCGACGGCCAGCTGGGTGCAGGACGAGCATCACATGTTCGCAGACGCGGTCGGGCGCGTTTTCGCCGATGAGCTGGCGCCGAATATCGAGAAATGGAATGAACAGGGCCGGGTCGACCGCGCGTTCTGGAAGCTTGCAGGCGACCAGGGGCTATTGGGCGGCGCGGTGCCCGAAGCTTATGGCGGCGCCGGCGGGGGCAAGGGCTTTGACGCCATCGTGATTTACGAGCAAGGCGCGGTGGGCGACAGCGGCTGGGGGTTTTCGATCCAGTCGATCGTGCTGCATTACCTGTTGGCCTATGGCACGGAAGAGCAAAAGGAACGATGGATTCCCGGTCTTGTCTCGGGTGAGCGGGTGGCCGCCATCGCCATGACGGAACCGGGCACCGGCTCGGACCTGCAATCGATCAAGACGACGGCCGAAAAGGATGGCAACCAGTATCGCATCAACGGCTCAAAGACCTTTATCACCAACGGCCAGACCGCCGATCTGATCGTTGTGGTGGCCAAGACCGACAAGGATGCCGGCGCCAAGGGCGTGTCGCTGATCTTGCTGGAAACCGAAGGCGCCGACGGGTTTCGTCGGGGCCGCAACCTGAAAAAGCTGGGGATGAAGGCCAATGACACGTCCGAGCTGTTTTTCGAGGATGTGAAGGTGCCGCAAACCAACCTGCTGGGCGCGGAAGAGGGGCAGGGCTTTTACCAGCTGATGAAGCAACTGCCGTGGGAGCGGCTGGCCATCGCCCTGACCGCGCTGGGCAGCATCGATTTTGCGTTGAAGGAAACCGTGGCCTATGTCCAAGAGCGCAAGGCATTCGGCCAGCGCGTGATGGATTTCCAGAACACGCGGTTCAAGCTGGCCGAAATCAAGACAAAAGCCGAAATTCTGCGATCCTTTGTCAACGATTGCGTGGCCCGCGCCGAGGCCGGCACGCTGGATGCGGCGACCGCCAGCATGGCCAAGTATTGGAGCAGCGAAACCCAGAACGAGGTCATGCATGAATGCCTGCAGCTGTTCGGCGGCTATGGCTTCATGATGGAATATCCCATCGCCCGGCTTTATGCCGACGCGCGGGTGCAGATGATCTATGGCGGCACCAACGAGATCATGAAGGAATTGATCGCGCGTTCGATCGACGTGTGATCCGGCGGTGCGGGCGTGCCGCCCGCGCCCGATGATTTGCGTTGACGCCACGCAGGCGCCGGGGGCTGTGCCCCCGGACCCCCGCAAGGGGCGCTGCCCCTCTTGGCGCTGCGCGCCAATTCACCCCGGGATATTTTCGGAGAGAGGAAGCGTGTATATGCATCTGCATACTTCAATCTTAAAATATTTGGCTTTGAAATAGTTTTGTGCTGCGGTAGCCTTGGGTCGTTCAATGGATTCGGGGAGGCGCAAGGATGAAGGTCGCATGTCTGGGCGGTGGGCCCGCCGGTCTGTATTTCGCGATTTCGCTGAAACTGCGGCAGCCCGACGCCGAGATCACCGTGTTCGAGCGTAACAAGGCCGATGATACGTTTGGCTGGGGTGTGGTCCTGTCGGATGACGCGCTGGATAATCTGGCGCGGAACGACCCGAAAAGCGCCGAAGCGATCCGTGCGAGTTTCGCCTATTGGGATGATATCGCGGTGGTGCATGACGGGCATCGCACGGTTTCGGGCGGGCACGGGTTTGCCGGGATCGGGCGGATGAAGCTTTTGCTGCTGTTGCAAGAGCGGGCGCGTGAGCTGGACGTGAACCTGCAATTCGAAACCGAGGTCGGCCCGGTGGAGGCGTATTCCGAGGCCTATGACCTGGTGGTGGCTGCCGACGGGCTGAATTCACGCGTGCGCGAGGCCTGGGCCGAGCATTTCAAGCCCGATATCGACACTCGGCTGTGCAAGTTCATCTGGCTGGGCACGCATCAGAAATTCGATGATGCCTTTACATTTATCTTCGAGAAGACGCGGCATGGCTGGGTCTGGGCGCATGCCTATCAATTCGACGACGATACAGCGACCTTCATCGTGGAATGCACGCAAGAGACCTGGGACAACTGGGGTTTCGAGGGCATGACGAAGGAAGAGATCGTCGAGACCTGCCGCCAGATTTTTGCGGAGCACCTGGACGGCCACGCGTTGATGTCTAACGCCAACCATTTGCGCGGCTCGGCCGTTTGGATCAACTTTCCCCGCGTGAATTGCGAGAAATGGCACCACAAGAACGTCGTGCTGATGGGGGATGCCGCGGCGACCGCGCATTTCTCGATCGGCTCGGGCTCGCGCCTGGCGTTCGACAGCGCGATTGCGCTGGCCGAGTTCGTGGACAGCGAGCCGACGCTGGAGGACGCCTTTGCCAAGTACCAGGACGAGCGGCGGCTAGATGTGCTGCGCCTGCAATCCGCGGCGCGCAACAGCCTGGAGTGGTTCGAAGAGGTGGAGCGTTACCTCGATCTCGATCCGGTGCAGTTCAATTATTCGCTGCTGACGCGCAGCCAGCGGATTTCCCATGAAAACCTGCGCCTGCGCGACCCCGAGTGGCTGCAATCGGCGGAAAAATGGTTCCAGGTGCAGGCGGGCGTTTCGGAAAACGCGCCTGTCCGACCCCCGATGTTCGCCCCTTACAAGCTGCGCGACATGGCGCTGAAGAACCGCGTGGTCGTCAGCCCGATGGCGCAATACAAGGCCGTCGATGGCTGCCCGACCGATTGGCATCTGATCCATTACGGCGAACGGGCCAAGGGCGGCGCGGGGCTGGTTTACACCGAGATGACCTGCGTCAGCCCCGAGGGCCGTATCACCCCCGGCTGTCCCGGTCTTTACGCGCCCGAGCACGAGGCGGCCTGGGCCCGCCTGACCGACTTCGTCCATGCCGAGACTGACGCCAAGATCTGTTGCCAGATCGGGCATTCGGGGCGCAAAGGCTCGACCCAGTTGGGTTGGGAAAAGATGGACGCGCCGCTGGCGAGCGGCAATTGGGATTTGATGTCGGCCTCGCCCATCCCGTGGTCAGAGGAAAACGCCGTACCGCGCGAAATCACGCGCAAAGAGATGGACATGGTGCGCGATCAGTTCGTCGCTGCGGCGGAAATGGCAGAGCGGGCGGGGTTCGACATGATCGAGCTGCACGCCGCGCATGGGTATTTGCTGTCGTCCTTTATCAGCCCGAAATCCAACATCCGACAAGACGAATACGGCGGCAGCCTGGAAAACCGCATGCGCTATCCGCTGGAGGTATTCGCCGCCATGCGGGCGGTCTGGCCCGGGGACAAGCCGATGGCGGTGCGCATTTCGGCCAATGACTGGGTGGGCGACGCTGGCGTGACGCCGGACGAGGCGGTGGACATCGCGCGCCTTTTCAGCGCGGCGGGGGCCGACATTATCGACGTGTCGGCAGGGCAGACCAGTGTTGAGGCCAGGCCGGTCTATGGCCGGATGTTCCAGACGCCGTTTTCCGACCGCATCCGCAACGAGGCCGGCATCGCGACGATGGCGGTTGGCAATATCTACGAGGCGGATCACGCGAACTCGATCCTGATGGCGGGGCGGGCCGACCTGGTGGCGGTGGCGCGGCCGCATCTGGCCGATCCGTATTGGACGCTGCATGAGGGCGCCAAGATCGGCGACCGTCTGGCCGAGTGGCCGTTGCCGTATCTTGCGGGGCGCGATCAGCTGTGGCGGCTGGCCGACCGCGAGGCCGAGATGCAGCAGGTGCGCGTGTGATGGAAGGGCGGCATGTCATCGTCACCGGCGGCGGCACCGGCGTGGGCGCCGAAATGGCCGAGACATTCGCCCATGCCGGCGCAAAGGTCACGATCATGGGCCGGCGCGAGGCGCCGTTGCGGCAGGTGGCCAAGCAGCACAAGTTCATCGGCTATATCACCTGCGATGTGACCGACGCGGGCGGGGTGCGCGATGCGTTTCGCGCGGCAAGGGGCCTGAACGGGGCGGTCGACGTGGTGGTGGCCAATGCCGGTGCGGCCGGAAGCAAGCCCTTCGAGGCGATGACACCCGACGATCTGGACGCGATGCTGCGGGTCAATCTGTTGGGCGTGTTCAACTGCTTTCAGGCCGCGTTGCCCGACATCAAGGCGCAGGGTTGGGGGCGGATGATTGCGGTGGCGTCGACAGCCTCGCTGAAAGGCTACCCTTATGTTGCAGGCTATGTGGCGGCCAAGCATGGGGTTCTGGGGCTGGTGCGGGCGCTGGCGGTCGAGCTGGCGCGCACGGGCGTGACGGTGAATGCTCTGTGCCCGGGGTTCATCGAAACGCCTTTGTTGGAACGCTCGATTGCCAATATCGTGGAAAAAACGGGCATGACCGAGGATCAGGCCGCCAAATCGTTGCGCGCGGGTAACCCGCAGGGCCGGTTCATCCAGACAGACGAGGTGGCTGGCGCGGCGCTGTGGCTGTGTTCCGAGGCCGCGCGTTCGGTCAACGGGCACGCTCTGGGCCTGGCGGGGGGAGAGATATGAGCGATCAGGCGGAACTGACGCGCACCAGCGCGCAATCGAAGGCGCGGCTGCGGTTGTGGCTGCGCCTGCTGGGCGTGACGCGGAAAATCGAAAGCGAGCTGCGCGACAAGCTGCGGCGCGAACATGACACGACCTTGCCGCGCTTTGATGTGATGGCGGCGCTGAACCGCCATCGCGATGGCCTGCGTATGTCGGAATTGTCGGGTGTGCTGAAGGTGTCGAACGGCAACGTGACAGGCATCGTGGACCGCCTGGCCGACGAGGGGCTGGTGGAACGGGTGCCGGTGCCGGGCGACCGTCGCGCGATGATGGCGCGGCTGACCGAACTGGGCCAGACGGTATTCGCCGGCCAGGCCGCCGCGCACGAGGCGTGGATTGACGCGCTGTTTTCGGAAATGGGCGCGGACGAGGCGCAAGCCTTTGCCGCGCGGCTGAAAGAACTGGCCGAAGCGTTGGAGACGAGGGGAGACAAGCCATGAGCGCGATGCGTAGCGACGTGAAACACTTTCTGCTGGAGATCGAAAACGGCATCGCCACAGTGCGCCTGGACCGGCCCGAGCGGAAGAACCCGCTGACATTCGACAGTTATGCCGAACTGCGCGATTGGTTCCGTGATCTGCACTATGCCGAGGATGTGAAGACGGTTGTCTTTGCCTCGAACGGGGGCAATTTCAGCTCGGGCGGGGATGTGCACGACATCATCGGCCCGTTGACGAAGATGACTATGAAAGAGCTGTTGGCCTTTACCCGGATGACGGGCGATCTGGTCAAGGCGATCGTGAATTGCGGCAAACCGGTGATCGCGGCAATCGACGGCATTTGTGTGGGCGCGGGTGCCATCATCGCAATGGCAAGCGACCTGCGCATCGGTACGCCCGAGGCCAAGACCGCGTTTTTGTTCACGCGCGTCGGTCTTGCCGGTTGCGACATGGGCGCTTGCGCGATCCTGCCGCGGATCATTGGCCAGGGCCGCGCGGCCGAGCTGCTTTATACCGGGCGCGTCATGAGCGCGGAGGAGGGCGAGCGCTGGGGCTTTTTCAACCGTCTTGTCGATGGCGAAAGCCTGGAAGCCGAGGCGCAGGACTTGGCCGCGAAAATCGCGGCCGGGCCGACTTTCGGGCACATGATGACCAAGACGATGCTGGCGCAGGAATGGTCGATGTCGATCGAACAGGCCATCGAGGCCGAGGCGCAAGCGCAGGCGATCTGTATGCAAACCGCCGATTTCGAGCGGGCTTATCATGCTTTCGTCAACAAGGAAAAGCCGGTGTTCGAAGGCGATTGAGCGGGGTGAAAAACCGTCGCGGCGGTTTTTCGCAAAATTCGTGAACGAATTTTGGCCTCCGGCGGGGATATTTTTAGAGAGAGCAAGCAAGGGGCGCGCGATGTCGGATACGACTTTCCTGAACTGGCCGTTTTTCGACGAGCGGCACCGGGCCTTGTCGCAAGAGTTGGAGGCGTGGTGCGCTGCGCATCTTGGCCAGATCGATCATTCCGACACGGATGCGGCCTGCCGTGCGCTGGTGGCCGGGCTGGGCGCGGCTGGGTTCCTGCGCCATTCGGCTGTCGACCCCGAAGGTGGCGCGGGGCTGGATGTGCGCTGCCTATGCCTGATCCGCGAAACGCTGGCGCGCCACGATGGGCTGGCCGATTTCGCCTTTGCCATGCAGGGCCTGGGCACCGGGGCGATTTCGCTGTTCGGCACGGCAGATCAAAAGCACCGCTGGCTGACGCAGACCCGCGCGGGCACCGCGATTTCGGCCTTTGCGCTGACCGAACCGCAATCGGGCTCGGACGTGGCGGCCTCGACCCTGACCGCCGACGAAGATTGCGATTGTTTCGTGCTGAACGGCGAAAAGACCTGGATCTCGAACGGTGGCATCGCGGATGTTTACACGCTCTTCGCCCGCACCGGCGAAGGGCCGGGGGCCAAGGGCTTGTCGGCCTTTATCGTGCCCGCCGGTTTGCCGGGGTTCGAGGTGGTGGAGCGGTTGGAGGTGATCGCGCCGCACCCGCTGGGCCGGTTGCGGTTCACCGATTGCCGCGTCCCCAAGGATGCGTTGCTGGGTGCGCGTGGGCAGGGTTTCAAGATCGCGATGTCGGTGCTGGATGTGTTCCGCTCGACCGTGGCCGCGGCGGCGTTGGGCTTTGCCCGCCGCGCGCTGGACGAGGCGTTGACGCGTGTGACCGAGCGCCAGGTGCAGGGCGCGCCGCTGTTCGATTTGCAGATGGTTCAGGGGCACATTGCCGACATGGCGCTGGATGTGGATGCCGCCGCGCTTCTGGTCTATCGCGCAGCCTGGGCCAAGGACAGCGGCGCGCCGCGTGTCACCCGCGAGGCGGCGATGGCCAAGCTGTTTGCCACCGACCAGGCGCAGGCCGTGATCGACCGTGCGGTGCAACTGCATGGCGGAGACGGAGTGCGCAAAGGCCAGAAGGTCGAAGAACTTTACCGCGATATCAGGGCGCTGCGTATCTACGAGGGCGCCTCGGACGTGCAGCGTGTGGTGATCGCGCGGCAGGCGTTGGGGATGCACAAAGGGGGCTGAAATGCTGGGACCAAGCGCGCATATCGACACGTTCACGCGGGACAACCTGCCGCCCGAGGATCAGTGGCCCGATTTCCTGCTGGACGGGTTCGATTATCCCGAGCATCTGAATGTCGGGGTCGAACTGACCGATGCGATGGTCGAGAAGGGCTTTGGCGACCGCACCGCTCTGATCGGCAACGGGCGGCGGCGCACCTACAAGGAGCTGAGCGACTGGACCAACCGCCTGGCCCATGCGCTGGTCGACGATCTGAAGGTCAAGCCGGGCAACCGGGTGCTGATCCGCTCGGCCAACAACCCGGCGATGGTGGCGGCTTGGCTGGCGGTGACCAAGGTGGGCGCGGTGGCGGTCAACACCATGCCGATGCTGCGCGCGGGCGAGCTGGCCAAGATTGTCGACAAGGCCGAGATCACCCATGCGCTGTGCGACACGCGGCTGATGGACGAAATGATCGCCTGTGCCAAAACATCCGAATACCTGAAAACCGTGGTCGGGTTCGATGGCACCTCGAACCACGACGCCGAGCTGGACCGGCTGGCGTTGGAAAAGCCCGTGCAGTTCGACGCGGTTCAGACGGGGCGCGATGACGTGGCGCTGCTGGGATTCACCAGCGGCACCACCGGCGCGCCCAAGGCGACGATGCATTTTCACCGCGATATCCTGATCATCGCCGATGGCTATGCGCGCGAGGTTCTGAACGTGCAGCCCGAGGATGTGTTCGTCGGCTCGCCGCCCTTGGCCTTTACCTTTGGTCTTGGGGGGCTGGCGGTGTTTCCGCTGCGTTTCGGCGCGGCGGCGGCGCTGTTGGAAAACGCCTCGCCCCCCAACCTGATCGAGATCATCCAGAGATTCCGCGCCACGGTCTGTTTCACGGCGCCCACCGCCTATCGCGTGATGTTGCAGGCGATGGACGAGGGCGCCGACCTATCCAGCCTGCGCGCGGCGGTCAGCGCGGGCGAAACGCTGCCGGCGCCGGTCTATGACGAATGGATCGAAAAGACCGGCAAGCCGATGCTGGACGGCATCGGCGCGACCG
>JAASTF010000273.1 GCA_021767525.1 Paracoccaceae bacterium | reverse complement strand
TGGCCTCTCCTTCTTTCCAACAGCCCGGTGACGCGTCAGCGGGCTTTTCGTTGTCGTGGTCCGGTCCGGGCATCGCGATGCCCTCGCCTCCCACGGCTCGTCACTCAGATCACTGCTTGGTGACCTGCGTGAATTCCAGTTCGACCGGGGTTTCCCGGCCAAAGATCGACACCGACACCTTCAGGCGCTGGTTGTCTTCGTCCACTTCCTCGATCATGCCGTCGAAATCCTCGAACGGCCCATCGTTCACCTTGACCTTCTCGCCGACCTCGAACCGGATCAGCGTGCGCGGCGCTTCTTCGCCCTCGGCCACGCGGCCCAGGATCGCCTCGACCTCGGCGTCGCGCATCGGCATCGGGCGGCCTTGCGGGCCCAGGAAGCCGGTGACACGGTTGATCGAGTTGATCAGGTGATAGCCCTGGTCCGACATCTCCATCCGCACCAGCACATACCCGGGCATAAAGCGGCGCTCGGTCGTCACTTTCTTGCCGCGGCGCACCTCGATCACTTCTTCGGTGGGCACCAGCACTTCTTCGATCTGGTCCTCAAGACCATTCTCGGCGACAGACGTTCTGATCTGTTCGGCGACCTTCTTCTCGAAATTCGAGAGCACGCTCACCGAATACCAACGCTTCGCCATCTTGACCTCAGCCCTTGTCCGCTCGACCCGAAGATCGATAAATCCGTTTGATTTCCTGCGCTTATGCGCTTGTCCCGAAACAAAAAATCGGCGTGCAACTCGAATCGCCGCACGCCATTTCTGGATCAGACCTGCCTGTTACAAAGAATGTTCAGTCTTTGCAAGCCTGTCGGGCGCATTTCCGCCCGGCGTCAGGTGCCGAAAACCGTCAGCACCGCCGACAGGCCCGAGCGGATCAACAGATCGACCAGGCCAAAGAACACCGCCGTCAGGGCGGCCATGATGAACACCATCACCGTGGTCAGCACCACTTCGCGACGGGTTGGCCAGACCACCTTGGCCACTTCGGCCCGGGTCTGCTGAATGAATTGTAGCGGGTTCGTGCGCGCCATGCCTGCACCTTTCGATCCGGTCAGAGGCCCACATACTGGGGGTCGCGGGCAATTTCAAGGGCGGCAAGCCGGCTTTCAGGTGTGCAATTCGTCCTGCAGCCGGTCGAACCGCCGCTCCAGCGCCTCGGCATGGCGATCCTGCTGCTCTTGCAGCGAATTGAGGTCGGGAAGATAAAGCGCATCGACCGAACCTTCGGGAAAGCGATCCAGGAACGCGTCCCAGCGCAGGGCGAAGGCGTCCAGTCGCTTGCGCAGCCGCTCGGCCCGCGCCGGGCGGCGCGCGTGATAGCGGCGGTAGAGGTTCAGAACGCCGGCCCAGAACCTGTCAGAGCCCAACGCCAGGAACAGCCCCGTCACGATCACCACCGGCAGCAGCATCAACGCCAGCACCAGCCAGGGCCGCAACACCGCCAGCAGTACCAGAACGGCCAGCGCGACATGGCGCGGCGTCGGGCGATAGGACAGCACACGCTGCTTGACGGGCAACACCACGCGCCGGGTCACAGGCGCAAGGATACGCCCCAGCGCCAGGCGCGGCGGTTTCGGCAACTTGGGCCGTTTGCGCCCCGCCTTGCGCTCCAGCGTCTGGGCGGCGGCGATTTCGGCGGCACGGATTTGCGCGTGCAGGGCGTCATCACCCTTTGCTTCGGGCGGTGTGTCGTCGATCGTGCCGCGAATGGCCGCGTCCAGGCCCGGGTCAGCTGCGGCACTGGCGGCAGGCTGCGGCACATCATCCCGTGGCGCATCCGGCATGGGCGGGGGCGCGGCCGCTTCGGCGCGGTCGCTGTCGCCCTGCGCCGCCTCGGCGCCGCCCTCCTCGCCCAGCAAAGCGCGGATCGCCATCAGGTCCGCATCCAGATCGGTTTTGGTCCGCTGTTCCGTCATGCCCACCTCGCAAACAGATCGCACCCGGCCATCGCTGGCCCGGGCAGGATTGTTTCAATCTCTTGCAAAGTAATTCGGCCATACCGTGCCGAAATCGTGGCGAGTCTGTGGCAAGGCGCACAGACACCACCGCGCGTCACCCCGCGCCGCGGATCAGGTCGGCGGCTTTTTCCGCGATCATGATCGTGGGCGCGTTGGTGTTGCCACCAATGAGCGTCGGCATCACGCTGGCATCCACCACGCGCAGCCCCTCCAGCCCGCGCACACGCAACGCCGGGTCCACCACGGCCATGTCATCGACCCCCATCTTGCAGGTGCCCACCGGGTGATAGATCGTGTCGGCCCGCGCGCGGATCAGGCGCGCCCAGTCCGCATCGCTCAACCCGTCACGCGTGCCCCACAACTCACGATGGCGATAGCGCGCCATCGGCTCTTGCATCACGATCTCGCGCGTCAGCTTCGCCCCCGCGATCATCGTCTGCAAATCGCGCGGGTCCGACAGATAGGCCGGGTCGATCATCGGCGCGGCCAGCGGATCGGCACTCTCCAGCCCGACAACGCCGCGCGAATGGGGCCGCAGCGCGCAGACATGCACCGAAAAGCCATAGCCCGGGTGCAAACGACGCGCATGGTCATCCACGATGGAAATCACGAAATGCAGCTGCACATCGGGCAAATCCAACCCCAGCGCAGTTTTCACAAAGGCCGCGCCCTCGGCAAAGGGCGTGGCGATCATCCCCCCGCCATCCCGCCGCCAGCGCCGCGCATGGCGGATCAGGTTCAGCCCACCCGTCAGCCCGATGCCGAAATTGTCGGTATCCTTCGATTTCCACGCCATCGTGAAATCCAGGTGATCCTGCAGGTTCCGCCCCACGCCGGGCAGATCGTGCACCACCTCGATCCCCTGCGCGCGCAGATCCTCGGCCGCGCCCACCCCTGACAGCTGCAAAAGCTGGGGCGAGTTGAAGGCCCCGCCGCACATAATCACCTCGCGCCGCGCGGTGACCTGCCGCACCCGCCGCCCCTGTCGAAACGCCACGCCGCTGGCGCGTTTGCCGTCGAACAGGATGCGCGTCGCCCGCGCATGGGTCGGCACCGTCAGGTTGGGCCGCTGCCCCATCACCGGGTGCAGATAGGCGGCCGCGGCCGAGCATCGCTCGCCCCGCCGCGCGGCATCGTGGAATTGCGTCACCTGGTACAGGCCCACGCCCTCGTTATCGCCGGTGTTGAAATCGTCGCGCTCGCGGATTTGCAGCTGCTTGGCCGCCTCGACAAAGGCCCGCGTCATCGGACGCGGGTTGCGCTGATCGCTCACCTGCAAGGGCCCGTCGCCGCCATGCACATCGTCCGCGCCGCGTTCGTTGCCCTCGGATCGCTTGAAATAGGGCAGCACGCCGTCCCAATCCCAGCCGTCGCAGCCCAGATCGGCCCAATGGTCGTAATCCGCCTGATGCCCCCGCACATACAGCATCGCGTTGATCGCCGACGACCCGCCCAGCGCCCGGCCCCGAGGCTGGTATCCCTGCCGCCCGTTCAACCCCTTTTGCGGCACGGTCTTGTAGGCCCAGTTGTTGATCCTGCCCCAGCCCGGCAGCATCACCACCGCTCCCGCAGGCGCGCGCACGAAAATGCTTTTGCCCGCGCCGCCCGCCTCCAGCAGGCAGACGCTGGTGTTCGGGTCTTCGCTCAGCCGCGCGGCCAGCGTTGCGCCCGCGCTGCCCCCGCCCACGATCACGTAATCGGCTTGCATGAACCGGCCCTCCTGCGCCGCAGGTAAGCGCAGCGCCCGCCCGCTTGTCCAGCGCGACGGCGGGTCAGGCCGTATGCGCGTTCGGGTCCAGCCGCCCGGCCATCGCCGCGCTCAGCCCCACCATCACCGCCGCCGTGCCCAACGTCAGCGGCAAGCCGCCCAGCTGATAGGTCAGCCCCGACAGAACCGTGCCCAAAAGCCGCCCGCCCGCATTGGCCATATAGTAGAAGCCCACATCCATCGTCACACGCTCGGCCCGAGTGAAGGCCAATATAAGGAAGGAATGCAGGGACGAGTTCACCGCGAACACTCCGCCAAAGACCAAAAGCCCCGCCACCAGTGTGGCGGTCAGCCACGGTGCCGGCCCGCCCGACAGCGCCACCGCCAGCGTCAGCACCACCGGCACACCCATCAGGGCAAGGGCCCAGCCGCGCGCCGCCCGCACCAGCGCGGCCTCGCCCCGCTCTTTCGCGCGCAACAGGCGGGGGGCGGCGGCCTGCACCGCGCCATACAGGATGATCCACCCCGCCATGAAGGTGCCGATCATGAAAAACGCCGCGCGATTGCCCGCCTCGGACCCGTCCGACAGCACCGCATAGAAATAGACGGGGATGCCCACCACGAACCACACGTCGCGCGCGCCGAACAGGAACACCCGCGCCGCCGACAGCCAGTTCACATTGGCCGAGTCCGAAAGCACCTCGGAAAACTTCGCGCCCTTGCGCCCGCGCGGCAGACCGGCGGGCATAAATGCCACCACCGCGCCCAGGATCACCGCCAGAACCGCCGCCATCCCCAGAACGGCCGCCGTGAACCCCGCCAGCCCCAGCAGCGCCGCACCCAGAAGGAACCCTACGCCTTTGACCGCGTTCTTCGATCCGGTCAGCACCGCGACCCAGCGGAACAGCCCATCGCCCTGCGCCGGCGCCAACAGCTTGACCGCCGATTT
>JAASTF010000037.1 GCA_021767525.1 Paracoccaceae bacterium | reverse complement strand
GTCGGGGAAGCGGGCCTCGACGCGCTTGGCCTTGGGGCTTTCGGTCCACGGGATACGCACGCAGCCCGAGCGGTTGCGGGCCGAGTAGGCGCGCAGAACGGGGGCTTCGAAGCCGGGGATCAGGCGCTTGTAGCTGTTGGTCGACGGGTTGGTGAAGGCGTTCAGCGTTTTCGCGTGCTTCAGGATGCCGCCGATGTAATACAGCGCTTCCTGGCTGAGGTCGGCATACTTGTCACCTGCGAACAGCGGCTTGCCGTCCTTCCAGATCGACATGTTGCAGTGCATGCCGGTGCCGTTGTCGCCATAGATCGGCTTGGGCATGAACGTCGCGGACTTACCATAGGCCTGGGCCACGTTGTGGATGACGTATTTGTATTTCTGCAGCTCGTCGGCCTGCTTGGTCAGCGAGCTGAAGATCAGGCCCAGCTCGTGCTGGCACGACGCCACTTCGTGGTGGTGCTTGTCGACCTTCATGCCCATGCGCTTCATCGTCGACAGCATTTCCGAACGGATGTCCTGGCCATCGTCGATCGGGTTCACGGGGAAATAGCCGCCCTTGACGCCCGGACGGTGGCCGGTGTTGCCCATCTCGTACTCGGTGTCGGTGTTCCACGACGCGTCCAGCGCATCCACCTCATAAGACACCTTGTTGATCGAGTTCGAATAGCGCACATCGTCGAACAGGAAAAACTCGGCTTCGGGGCCCCAGTAGGAAATGTCGCCGATGCCCGACGATTTCAGATAGGCCTCGGCCTTTTCGGCGGTGCCGCGCGGGTCGCGCTCGTAGGCTTCGCCGGTGTCGGGTTCCACGACCGAGCAATGCACGCACAGCGTTTTCTCGGCATAGAACGGGTCGATATAGGCGCTTTCCTGGTCGGGCATCAGTTTCATGTCCGATGCTTCAATCGACTTCCAGCCCGCGATCGACGACCCGTCGAACATGAAGCCCTCTTCGAGGAAATCCTCGTCGACCTGGTCGGCCATCACCGTCACGTGCTGCAACTTGCCACGCGGGTCGGTGAAGCGAATGTCGACATATTCGACATCCTCGTCCTTGATCGTTTTGAGAACGGGGTTGCTCATACCGTTATTTCCCTTTCTGTCAGGTTTGGTTCCACCGCGTTCGACCGCGGTATTTCGTATGTGGGGTTAAAGGGCGTCCGAACCGGATTCACCGGTGCGGATGCGAATGGCCTGTTCGACGGGGCTGACGAAAATCTTGCCGTCGCCGATCTTGTCGGTCTTGGCGGCGTCGATGATGGCCTCGATCGCGGCATCGACCTGGTCATCGTCCAGCACCACCTCGATCTTCACCTTGGGCAGGAAATCGACCACGTATTCGGCGCCGCGATACAGCTCGGTGTGGCCCTTCTGGCGACCAAAGCCTTTGACCTCGATCACGCTAAGACCCTGGATGCCGGCCTCTTGCAGCGCCTCTTTCACCTCGTCCAGCTTGAACGGTTTGATGATCGCTTCGATCTTTTTCATGACGGCCTCCTCGCCCCTCGTGTGTCAGGAAATGGACAGATCACTTCACGGCGGGGGCCACAATCGGATAAGGCTGTGTCACAGGGTTGCACAGGCTTTGGGCAAACGGTGCGGCGCTTTTTTGTGCGTGTCGCACAAAAAGTAATCAGAAATGAATCGCCGGGGGCGCAACCATGACCGAATTGCTATCCGCCGCACAAATGCGCGCCATCGAAACCGCCGCAATCGAGTCGGGGCAGGTGACGGGCCTGGAGCTGATGGAGCGCGCCGGGCGCGGCGTGGTCGAGGCGGTTTTCGAAGAATGGCCAGAGCTGCGCGCCACGTCGCACAAGGCCGTGGTTCTGTGCGGGCCGGGCAACAATGGCGGCGACGGGTTCGTGGTGGCGCGGCTGTTGAAAGAATGGGGCTGGGCGGTGGAGGTGTTCCTTTACGGCGATCCCGACAAGCTGCCGCCGGATGCGCGGGTGAATTATGAGCGGTGGCGCGAGATGGGCGGCGAGGTTTCGACGGATTGGGCGGTGTTGTGGCAATCGGATGCGCCGGATCTGTTGATCGATGCGGTTTTCGGCACCGGTCTGAAGCGGCCGCTCGACAAACAACTCGCCAATCACCTGAATGTCAGGATGCGGCACAACTGGGGGGCTTGGACGCAGGTCAAATATGTTGCGGTAGATTGTCCATCGGGCCTCGATTGCGACTCGGGCCATATGCGTGCGTTCTTGGCCGCGGCGCAGGGTGATGAGGACTATGAGCCTGTAAACTGGGCGCAGCTGACGGTTACTTTTCACAGCCCGAAACGCGGCCACTATCTGCACGAGGGGCCATCGGTCTGCAGCAAGTTGCGTGTTGTCGATATCGGCATCTGGCCCTGGGATCAGGAGTCAGCCATTCCAGGTCTTGGGGGCAGCGGTTCGCGCACGGTGTTGCTGGAGCCGGTATACATGGGCAAACCTTTGCGAGGTGGGCCGTTTCTAAGCGGGATGCTGGAAAAGCATACGTCTGACCACAAATACGGCCACGGCCACGCGCTGGTGCTTTCAGGAGGGGCGGGGCGCACGGGCGCGGCCCGCCTCGCCGCCCGGGGGGCTCTGCGGATCGGGGCGGGGCTGGTGACGCTGGGCGTGCCGGGATCGGCGCAGATGGAGGTGGCCAGCCAGATCACCGCGCTGATGCTGCGCCGGGTCGATGAGGTCGATCAGCTGGCCGAGGTATTGCAGGATCGCCGGTTGAACGCGCTGTGCCTTGGCCCGGGAATGGGTGTCGAGAGGGCGCGCAACCTTGTGCCGATGGCGCTGGGGCAGGGTGGGCAAACGGACCACCCTACTCGGGGCGTGGTGCTGGATGCCGACGCGCTGACCGCTTATGCCGATGCCCCCGACACGCTGTTTGCGATGCTGCATGACAATTGCGTTCTCACCCCTCATGCGGGCGAGTTCGCCCGGCTGTTCCCCGACATCGCCGAGCGGCTGAACGCCAAGCCCACCTCGGGCCCCGCGTATTCCAAGGTCGACGCCACCCGCGATGCGGCGGCGCGGGCGGGCTGCGTGGTGCTGTTCAAAGGGCCCGCCACCGTGATCGCCGCGCCCGATGGGCGCTGCTCGGTCAATGCGGCGATCTATGACCGGGCCGCGCCGTGGCTGGCCACCGCCGGGTCGGGCGACGTTCTGGCCGGATTCATTACCGGGCTGCTGGCGCGCGGGTTCGATCCGATGAAGGCCGCCGAAGCCGCCGCCTGGCTGCACGTGGAATGCGCCCGCAATTTCGGGCCTGGCCTGATCGCCGAGGACCTGCCCGAGGTCTTGCCGGCCGTGTTTCGCGGCCTTGGCCTGTAATGGGAAAGTCCCGGCGCGATCGGCGCCGGGGCTTTGATATCTGAGAATGTCCCGAAGGATCAGGCGGCGCTGGCCAGCTCTTCGGCCGAGATGCGGGTCACGACTTCCAGCCCGTCGGCATAGATCACCTGCGCGCGCTCCAGCTCGATCTCGTAGACCGTGACGGTTTGCGCTTCTTGCATGCAGACGAATTCGCCATCCACCAATTCGCGCGCGGGGATCAGCGCCTGTTTCTGCCCGGTCAGCGCCTCGGCGCGCCAGTCACGGATCAGAACGCGCTGATCGGCGGGCACGGTCACGTCACGCTCGGGGCGGGTATGGCCCAGCGAACCGGCCATGATCGACACCACGTCGCAGGTGATTTCTTTCTTGCGGATGGTGCGGATCGGCGCCATGCCGGTATCGCGGGTGATGATGCGGTCGCCCGCGGCCAGCTGTTCCACGGGCATTTCGCCCTCAAGCGTCATCACGACGCTGCCAGCAAAAAGTCCGGTGAATTCGATTTCGCGTGCAATACGGTCAACGACCGCATCACGCCCAACCTGGTTCGGTTTCATGGGCTTAATCCTGCTTTTTTACTGCCTCAGTTTTTTCATCACATTAAGGCAGAAATGTGCCCGTGTCGCGTCCTTTCTGGGTTGGGGTTGGACCTTTTTCGAGACAATTTTTTCCACTCGCATCGCGCGCGGCGGTTTGCTATGACGGCGCGGCGCAGGGCATTGCCCCCTTGAAACAAGGGCATTCCGGCCGGCGACATGCGGGTGTGGCGAAATTGGTAGACGCACCAGATTTAGGTTCTGGCGCCGCAAGGCGTGGGGGTTCAAGTCCCTCCACCCGCACCACCGTTCTCTCGGCGCCGCCGGGGCAGCGCCGTCAGTCGGGCAGGGCCGAACAATGCGCGCCGCTGGCCGCAGCACCCGACCCCAAGGCCAGGATCGGCGGGGCGGCAAAGGGATCGGGCCGGATGCCGGCCGCCAGGTCCAGCGCCAGCACAGCGACCAGAAAGGCCAGCGCCAGCGTGGCCGTGATCTTGCGCGTGCCGGTCATGTCCGTGCCTCCAGCCCCAGAGGCCCGCGCAGCCGCACCCCCAGGACCGATCCGGCGAAGGCCGCCGCGAACCAGGCCCAGCCGTGCAGGCTGCCGGTCGAGATGCCGCTGAACAGCGCGCCCACGTTGCAGCCGAACGCCAGCCGCGAGGAATAGCCCAGCAGCAGCCCCGCAATCGCCGCCGCGATCCAGGCCCGCATCGGCAGGTCGGGCAGCCGTTGTGCCAGCCCGCCGCGCCAGGCGGCGATTCCGAACGCGCCCAGGATGATGCCGATATTGGTCAACGAGGTCACATCCGTCAAAACGCTGGATTGCAATTGTGCCGCGTGCTGCGCCGTGCCCCAAAAGGCCGAGCCCGAAAGGTCGGCGCCCAAGGCCACGGCCCCTTTGGCTGCCCAAAGCCCCAGGCCATAGACCACGCCCCAAGGCTGGCCCGCCACCGCCAGATGCGCCACTGCCAGCGCTGCCAACAGCACCGCCGCAGCGATCAGCCGTGGCGGCAGGCGCCATGCGCCGCGGGGCCCGCGCGCGATCAGCAGCGCTGCCACGGCGGCCAGGGCGCCCAGGGTGATCGCCAGGCCCGACACGCCTTGCAACACCACGATCGGCGCCGTGCCAAGGCTGGTCCACCACAGCAGGTGATCGGCGCCGAAAAAGCTGCCGATGGCGAAAAAGGGCAGCGCCAGCAGGCCCACGGGATTGCCGCTGCCCGCATTGACCAACGTGCCGGACCCGCAGCCCAGAACCACCTGCATCGCCGCGCCAAAGACAAACGCGCCGCCGACCATGGCAAAGCCCACGGGTGCATGCGCGCCCACCAGTTCGCCGCCATTGCCGGCAAGCAGCGGAAAGGCCGCCAGCGCCACCAGCCCGATCGACAAAAGCTGTGCCAGCGTCGCGCTGGGATCGCGGCGCAGGATCACCGCGCGCCAGGGCCCTGCAAAGCCAAAGCGCAACCCTTCGAGCACCATGCCAAAGCCCAGACCGATCAGCATCAGCAACCCATAGCGCGCCCCGGCCAGCACCGCGACGGCGAAAACAACCGCCAGCCCCGCCAAAATCAACGCGCTACGCCGGGGCCAGGCGCGCGGCGCCCGGGCGGGCGCCGCCTGGCCGTTCGTCAGGGTATGATCCGTCATTCTGTCGCCCCCCGCGCGCGTAGTTCAGCCGCCGAAAATCTGGTTCCACAAATAGCGGATCGGCCCGGGCACATTGGCCATCTCGCGGCCCGCGTTCGACCAGCCCACCATCGATTCCGGGTAAAGCTTGACGTTTTCCAGCCCCGCCAGCTCGCTCAACGCGAACCAGTTGGTCGCGGCCCAGTGCCCGGTGTTGCAAAAGCTGATAAGCTCGGGCGCGCCGGTCAGGCCGTTTTCCTGCGCCAGGCGGCGCGCGGCGGCGGCATCGACGATCGCGGGGCCATCGCTGAACCAACCGGCATGTTCGAAATAGCGCGACTGGGGCAGGGTGCCGGGCCGGGCGGCCGCGTCATGGGCCTTGTTCCCTTTCCAGAAACTTTCGGGCCGCGCATCCAGCAGCAGCTCGTCGGCATCGCTGTCGATCGCGGCCTGCACATCCTCGGCGGTAGCCATCCACTGATCCGAGAACGACACCTCGATCGTGCTGGGCTGCGGCGCGGGCGTGTCGGTCACCAGGGGCTCGCCCGCCTTGGTCCAGGCCGCGACCCCGCCGTTCAGGATCGAGATATCCTGGAACCCGGTGGATTTCAGCGTCCAGTATACACGCGCGGCCGCGCCGAAATCGGTGGCGTCCTTGCCGGCATAGGTAATGACGACCGGCGCATCCTGCGTCAGGCCCAGCCCGCGATACAGCTGCGTCAGGCTGGCGGCGTCGGGCACCTGGCCGGGATTGTCCTTGGGACCGCGAAACTTGCCATAGGGCGCATTGACTGCGCCGGGCAGATGCCCGGCCGCATAGGCTGCGGGCGCCTCGCCGTCCTTTTCGGGCAAGCCGGGGGCGCGAATGTCGATCACCTGAACCGTGCCGGCCTCAAGCGCGGATTTCAACTGTGCCGGACTGACCAGCGGGCCAAGCGGGGTGTCCTGCGCCAGGGCAAGGCTGGCGGTCAGGCCAAGCGCGGCGGTCGCGGCAAAAGCGAAAGCGGCGGTGCGTTGCATGTCGACGATCCTTTCGATGTCCATGTGCCTTTCGCCGGATATGGGAGCAGGGGCGCGGGGCGTCCAGCGCGCAGGCCGCGCGCAAGGCGCAGGACGGGCGACCGTTCATCTATCCAACAGGCGCGTGGCGCGAACGGCGTGCCTGTTGCGGGCCGCCCGGCGAAACGCCCGTTTTCGCGCGCCCGCAGACATGGAACGCGCATCCTTTTTTCACCTGGCGCGTCGCTGCTGCGCGGTGCCGCCGAGTGGCTGGCCGCCTGCGCGCAGAATCAGGGTTGATCCCCTTTGATACGCAGCCTAGTAAGGCGCAAATTTCTTCAGGCCGCCATCCGGGCGGCCTGTCAGCTTATGCGAGGACAAAAATGCAAGTCACCGAGACCCTGAACGACGGCCTCAAGCGCGGCTACGAAATCACCGTGACCGCCGACGAACTGGATGCCAAGGTCAACGAGAAACTGGCCGAAGCCCAGCCCGAGATCGAGATGAAGGGCTTTCGCAAGGGCAAGGTGCCGATGGCGCTGCTGAAAAAGCAGTTCGGCCAGCGCCTGCTGGGCGAAGCGATGCAGGAAGCCGTCGATGGCGCCATGTCCGAGCATTTCGAAAAAACGGGCGACCGCCCGGCGCTGCAGCCGGCCGTGGAAATGGTCGATGGCGAGAACTGGAAAGAAGGCGACGACGTGAAGGTCACCATGACCTACGAGGCGCTGCCCGAAATTCCCGAACCCGACCTGGGCAAGATCAAGCTGGAGCGGATGGTCGTCAAACCCGACGACGCCGCTGTGACCGAGGCGCTGGAAAGCCTGGCCGAGAACGTGCAGGATTTCGAAAGCCGCAAGAAGGGCAGCAAGGCCAAGGATGGCGACCAGGTCGTGATCGATTTCGTCGGCAAGGTCGATGGTGAACCGTTCGAGGGCGGCGCGGCCGAGGATTACCCGCTGGTGCTGGGCTCGGGGTCGTTCATCCCCGGCTTCGAAGAGCAGCTGGTCGGTGTGAAGGCCGGTGACGAAAAGAACGTCGAGGTGACTTTCCCCGACGATTACGGCGCGGAAAACCTCAAGGGCAAGCCGGCGGTGTTCGAATGCACCGTCAAGGACGTCAAGGCGCCCAAGGCCGCCGAAATCGACGACGAGCTGGCCAAGAAATACGGTGCCGAGGATCTGGACGCGCTGAAGGCCCAGATTTCCGAGCGTCTGGAGGCCGAATATGCCGGCGCCGCCCGCGCGGTGGTCAAGCGCGCGCTGCTGGATCAGCTGGACGAGGCCGTGAAATTCGACCTGCCCCCGACCCTGGTCGAGGCCGAGGCCAAGCAGATCGCGCACCAGCTCTGGCACGAGGACAACCCCGAGGTCCACGACCACAACCACGGCGAGATCGAGCCCACGGACGAGCACAACAAACTGGCCGAGCGCCGCGTGCGCCTGGGCCTGCTTCTTGCCGAAATCGGCCGCAAGAACGAGGTCGAGGTGACCGACGCCGAGATGACCCAGGCGATCATGAACCAGGCCCGCCAGTATCCGGGCCAGGAGCGCCAGTTCTTCGAATTCATCCAGCAGAACCAGGAAATGCAGCAGCAGCTGCGTGCCCCGATCTTTGAAGACAAGGTCGTGGATCACGTGCTGGAGCAGGCCGACGTGACCGAGAAAGAAGTGTCCAAGGCCGATCTGGAAAAAGCCGTCGAGGCGCTGGACGAAGAATAATCGCCCACCTCGGGCGCAGCATCACAAGGGCCGTCCCGCCGGAGCGGCCCTTTTTCGTCGCCGCGTCATGGCTTGACCTATGCGCGCCATGCCTGCTGACTTGCCCCGAAAGGGAGGACAGCATGAGCCACACGTCATTCACATCCGAAGATTTCCGCAAGTTCCGCGATAACGACCGGCCCGGACCCATCCATATGCTGAACCTGGTCAAGCTGCGCGACCAGGCGCAATACGAGGACGGCCGCCAGGCCACGGGGGCCGAGGCCTATGCCGCCTATGGCCGCGACAGCGCGCCGGTGTTCCAGCGGCTGGGTGGGCGCATCGTCTGGCGCGGCAAGATGGAACAGATGCTGATCGGCCCGGGTGACGAGGCGTGGGATCTGTGCTTCATCGCGGAATATCCCAGCCCCGGCGCCTTTGCCGACATGCTGAAAGACCCCGACTATCGCCGCGCGATGGAGCATCGGCAGGCTGCCGTGGCCGACAGCCGGCTGGTGCGGATGGCGCCGCTGGATCTGGGCGGCAATTTCGGCGAATAGGGCAGGGCCAAAGGAAAAGGCCGCGCCGGGGGCACCCGGCGCGGCCTTTGATCTTGTGACTTGCGGCGCGACTTAGGTGTCGTCGTCGCTGTCCACCTCTTCGCCGACAGCTTCGGCGACCGGGGCCAGGTCTTCGTCGTCCGACGCGGCCGAGCCGATGTCTTCGAACAGTTCCGCGATCTCGTATTCGGCGGCGGCCTCTTCTTCGGCGGCTGCGTCCTGGATCGACTTGCCCGACGCCTGCAACTCGGCCTCTTCGGGCGAGCGGGCGACGTTCAGCGTCATGACGACCATCACCTCGGGGTGCAGGTGCACCTCGACCTCGTGCAGGCCCAGTTCCTTGATGGGCGTGCGGATGATGACCTGCTTGCGGTCGATCGAGAAGCCCTCTTCGGTGGCGACCTGGGCGGCGTCACGGGTGGTGACCGAGCCATACAGGTTGCCGCCGTCCGATGCCTGGCGAATCACGACGAATTGCTGACCGTGCAGCTTTTCGCCCAGGGCCTCGGCCTCTTTGCGGGTTTCCAGGTTGCGGGCCTCCAGTTGCGCTTTCTGGTCTTCGAACGACTTGATGTTTTCGTCCGAGGCAACCAGCGCCTTCTTCTGCAGCAGCAGGTAGTTGCGCGCGAAGCCGGGCTTGACGTCGACAACGTCGCCCATCTGGCCCAGCTTGGCCACGCGTTCCAGCAGGATGACTTGCATTGTGCTTTCTCCTTACTTCACGGCGTAGGGCAGCAGGGCGAGGAAGCGCGCGCGCTTGATCGCGCGGGCCAGTTCACGCTGCTTCTTGGCGGATACGGCGGTGATGCGCGAGGGCACGATCTTGCCACGCTCGCTGATATAGCGCTGCAGCAGGCGGGTATCCTTGTAGTCGATCTTGGGCGCGTTGTCGCCCGAGAACGGGCAGACCTTGCGGCGGCGGAAAAACGGTTTTGCGGCCATGGGTTATGTCCTTTTCTTCAGGCGATTGATCAACGACGCTCGCGGCGGTCGCCACGGTCGTCTTTTTTCTGCATCTGCACCGACGGGCCTTCTTCGTGCTCGTCGACCTTGATGGTCATGACGCGCATCACGTCGTCATGCAGACGCATCAGGCGCTCCATTTCCTGAACGGCCGGCGCGGGCGCGTCGGTCTTCAGAAAGGCATAGTGGCCCTTGCGGTTCTTGTTGATCTTGTAGGCCATCGTCTTGACGCCCCAGTACTCGGTGTCGACGACCTTGCCGCCGTTGTCCGAAAGCACGGTGCTGAAATGTTCGATAAGGCCCTCGGCCTGCGCGTTGGACAGGTCCTGACGCGAGATGAATACATGCTCGTAAAGCGGCATGTGCACTCCTGTTTTTATCATGCGCATTTCATAGCGGGGCCAAACCTTTCCGCGACCCCGCACGAGAGACTGCGCCGTTCCGGAAAACTTGCGGAAAGGATGGGGGCGGATACACCGGATCGCCCGGCGTGGCAAGGGGCGGGCCGATTGACCCTGCAATTCCGCGGGAATGCCGCAATGCTGCCCGATTTCATGGTCAACCTGTGGTTACAGTTAACCAGGAGGACATCGAAATGGTCGCGCTGCCCGATACACCCGATCGCATGCCCAAGGTCGAGACACGCCCGCAAAGCAGCCTGTGCCCCGTCATTGCCGGGTCGATGCGGTTCCTGGGCGCGGTGATGATCCTGTCGGCTGTGGGCATCTGGCTGGTGCCGGTGACGGCCGGCGATGGGCTAATGGTGCTGATGAAGCTGCTGGTGTCGGTCTTTTTCGGCTGCGTCGGGTCGGTCATCATCCAGTGGGGTCGCGACAGCCAGTTCGATGAAATCCACATGGATGTGGAAGCGCGCGAATTGCGCCACCTGACGCGCTTTTGTGACGGCATCCCGCGCCTGCGCGCCAGCTATGCCTTTGACGACCTGGCCGATATCCGCCTGACCGATGGTCAGCTGACCGTGCTGGGCCGCAATGGCAACGTCCTGGTGCAGCTGCCCGCCGACCGGGTCGAGAACCTGGAAGCGATCCGCGCGGGCCTGCTGGGCGCACCTGCAAAAACCGCCTGACCCGTCGCGGTCGTGGTATCGCACGGGGCTGACCCGCGCATTCCGTAACACCCTCTGTGGAATTCTGTGGAATTGTCCTTGGCCGCGCCAGGGGCAATTTGTTGTGGCATCACCGCAATGTGCAGTCGCACAGCCATGAAAAGGACGATACCATGACCCGCTTTCTGACCGCCACCGCCCTGACCGGCGCGCTGCTGACCGCCCCCGCCGCCTTTGCCGAGCCCGAGCAATACGTGCTGGATTCCAGCCACAGCCAGGTTCTGTTCTCGTACAATCACCTTGGTTTTTCGACCACCTGGGGCATGTTCTCGGGCTTCGAGGGCGAGATCATGTTCGACCAGGAAGACCCCGCCGCCTCGTCTGTCAGCGTGTCTTTCCCCGTTCGGTCGATGTTCACCGGCTGGGAAGCCCGGTTTGAGCACTTCATGTCCGACGATTTCTTCGGCGCGGCCGAGGATGACATGGTGACTTTCACCTCGACCGGCATCGAGGTGACGGGCGATGAAAGCGCGATTATCACCGGCGACCTGACCATGAACGGCATCACCAAGTCGGTGGCTCTGGACGCCGAGCTTACCCAGACCGGCAACCACCCGATGGCCAACAAGCCCTGGGCCGGCTTCAACGCAACCACCACGCTCAAGCGCAGCGATTTCGACCTGGGCATGTTCGCCCCCGCCGTCAGCGACGAGGTCGAGGTGCAGATCTCGGTCGAGGCGATGAAGGCCGAATAAGCTACCGCACGAGGGACGTGCCAAGGGCCGCCGGGACATTCCCGCGCGGCCCTTTTTGGTGTTGGATGTCTGCTTTGCGGACTTTGCCGACATTGTTCAGATACTGTTGGATGAAATGCAGTCGCCCAATGGGTGTATACTTCGAAGCGTGCGATTCCTGTCGGACATTGCACGCCCTTCTTCCAACGCAAAACCCGGGCCCGTTACCACGACCCGGTATCGACACCCTTCAACTAATCCGTCGAATAAATCCTCTCGAGACGCTCCGAACAGGCTAATCCAAGTCGTCTCGGGCAATTCAATGCTTCCATGATCTGACATGATCAGCCCGCAATATCCTAAACTACTTTGCGGTTTGCTGGACCGATATTTCGGCCATATTTTATAGGATCTTCGACTCCGACATTCTCGCGCAGCATCCACACTTGTTATCGTCACGATTTCGGTCTGTCGGATGAGTATCGAAGGAATGACTTGGATACTGGCCATGAGAATGCATAACACACCAACTACCATCAGAAAACGGCGAAGCTTCTCGGTCTCCTCCCTTTTCGGAACTATAAATGGTTTCATAAATTCTCCGAATTCGCAACGTGTCGAACCGCTCGCAGTTGACCGCCATAGATTTCTTATCGACTCAAACTTTGGCAGAAATACGTGTGTATTTTCCTTTGCAGCATCGGTAACGTTGGGCTCAAAACCGCCATTCGCTGCCAATGCGTGAGATCTGCGCACGTCGCTCTCTGACCTGCCCGCATTCATACCAAAGCGCACGCCGCCACGGCACCGCAACAGGCACACCTGCGCCCCGTTCACGCCCCGTCCATCCGCGCCCAAAGTTGATCGATAAGCGTGCCGGCGCGGTCCTCGATCGCCTGTGCGGCTGCCAGCGCGGTATCTTCGCGGAACCGCGTGGCTGTCAGCTGCACGCCCACCGGGTGACCATCCAACACGTCCACGGGCACCATGGCCGAGGGCAGGCCAAGGTAATTCATGACCCCCATATAGCGCGCGCCGTCCTGCATCAGGCGACGCACCGCATCCGCATCGTCCAGATCGCCCTGCGGCCCCGGCGTGCGGTGCACCATCAGCGGCGACAGGATTACTGGGTAGTCCTCCAGCACGGCCATCCATTGCCGCAGGCGCGTCAGCCGCTCGGCCTGGGCCAGCATGTAGGATTTCAGGTCCAGCGGCCGCGAAAACGCCTTGTAGCCATCCAGCACGGTGTTGAACGCCTCGGACCCGGCGCCGCGCATCGCGTCTTCGGACAGGGTGCACATCTCGGCGAACAGCAGATCGGCCCAGGCCTGCCAGGTGCCCGCCACATCGGGCATCTCGACCTCGTCCACGGTGTAGCCGGCCGCGCGCAGGTGATCTGCGGCCCTGGCATAGATCGCGGCGATGCCCGGATCGGCGTTCTGGTCGTCATGGATCGGGGCCATCGCCACGCGCCGGGGTTGCGGCGCGGCGCCGGTGATCGGCATCGGCACGTGCAGCGGGTCGCGCGGATCGCGCGCGGCCATCACCTGCAGGCCCAGCATCGTGTCGGCCACGTTGCGCGCGATGGGCCCTTGTGTCGACATCAGCTGCGCCACGAAAGGCCGCTCACCCGTCAGCGAGGGGTTGAAGGCCGGGATGCGCCCCTGCGTGGGCCGGATCGTCGCCAACCCGCAGCAATAGGCAGGCCAGCGCAGGCTGCCGCCGATATCGTTGCCATGCGCCAGCGTGCCGATCCCCGCCGCCACGGCCGAGGCCGCCCCGCCCGACGAGCCGCCGCATGTGATCGCGTCGTCCCAGGGGTTCAGCGTCAGCCCGTGCACCGGGTTGTCGGTAAAGGCGCGCATGGAAAATTCGGGCGTGTTGGTCTGGCCCAGGATAACCGCACCCGCGCGGCGCAGATTCGCCACCACCGGCGCATCGCCCGGCGCGATCAGGTCGGCAAAGGCGGGCACGCCGTTGATATTGGGCGTGCCTTCCACGTCGACATTCTGTTTGACGGTGACGGGCACGCCGTGCAGCGGCCCGCAATCCATACCGGCGGCTTGTGCCTGGTCGGCGGCGCGAGCGGTGTCCAGCGCGCTGTCGCTCATGTCGTGGATCACGGCGTTCAGGCGCGGGTTGACCGCGCCCATGCGCTCCAGATGCGCCTCGGTCGCCTGAACGCTTGTCAGTTTTCCCGCGCGGATAGCCGCGGCGGTTTCGGTGGCGCCCAGCTGCCAGATCGGTTTGTCCATCCTGTCCCCCTGTCTGTCTACTCACAGATTAGGGGGCAGGTGGTGGGCGCTGGCAAGCCCTAGTTTGCCGAGGCCCGTTCCGCCGTCAACGAAACTGCCACCTCGACCTGGAATCCCAGCTGCGCCGGGTCGGTCATCTGGGTGCCGATGCCGAAATCGCGCCGGTCGAGCGTCAGGCCGCCCTCCATCCGTGCGACGCCATCGGTGATCTCCAGATCGAAGGGCAGGGTGACGGGCACGCTTTCGCCCTTCAGCGTCAGGGTGCCCGTGGCGGCATAGGCGCGATCGGTCCCGTCGGCTTGCGCGATTTCGGCCTCAAACCGTGCGGTTTCGAATTGCGCGGCGTCAAAGTAATCGGGCCCCAGCGCCTGATCGGTGACCGAGCCGAGTGTCAGCGACGGAATGGCGATTGTCACGGTCACGTCGCCGGTGCCGGTGTCGGGGTCGAAGGCGATATCGGCCTGCCAATTGGCGAACTGGCCCTGCACGGCGCTGCCGAATTGCTGCACGGTGATGGCAAGCTGGCCGTCCTGCACCTGCCACTCGCCCGCGCCGCCCTGGGCCTGCGCCAGCTGCGGCGCCTCGGCCGCGGTGCCGGCAACGCCCCAGCCCAGAACGCCCAGCCACAGCGCCAGCGCGGCGGCGACGGGCCCGCCATGCCCGGGCTGTCGGGCGCTGGGCGCGGCCTCGGCCCCGCCGGGCAACATGCGGCGCAGCGTGTCGTCGCGGTCGATCAGGTGGTGTTTCAACGCGCCCGCGATGTGCAGAACCAGCGCAGCGATCAGGATCTTGGTCGACAACCAGTGCACAGCCACCGCCGCGCCTGACCAGGCCACGCTTTGCGGAACGTATGGCAGGGTTTGCCCGAAGGGCCACCAGATCGGCGCAAATCCGGTTTGCGCGGCGTGATGCACCCATCCCGACAGCGGCACGATCACCAGCGCGCCGTAAAGCGCCCAATGCACCAGGGCGGCCAGGAACGCCTCGCCCCGCCGCTCGCCATTGGGCAGGCCCGGTTTCGGCTGCGTCAGCGCCCATGCAATGCGGGCCAGCGCCACGAAGAAGACGGTCACGCCGATGGTTTTGTGCATCGAGAACAGAGTCGCCACCTGCGCCAGCGCCGTGCTGTCCTGCGCGGTGATATCATGCGCCCAGTCCTCGGCGATCAAACCAAGGGCGATGTTGGAAAGGATCAACAGCGCGGTCAGCCAATGCAACGTCTTGGCCACGCTGCCGTAACGGGTTGCTGTGTTTTGCGCGGGCATGGAAACGACTCCGGTTGTTTGGGTGGCAAGATAGGACAGGCCGCGCGATGCACCATTGACCGTGGCGCACACGCATGGTGCAGCGATGCGCGCCAAGGCGTTGCGCCCGCGCGGCCGGGGCGCTATGCCGGGGCAAAGTCGACCAGCAGGGGGCAGTGACATGAGCCGCGCATTCGTATTTCCCGGGCAGGGCGCCCAGACCATCGGCATGGGCCGCGATCTGGCCGAGGCCTATCCGGCCGCCCGCGCCGTTTTCGACGAGGTCGACGAGGCGCTGGGCGAAAAGCTTTCGGCGCTGATCTGGGAAGGTGCGCAGGACGACCTGACCCTGACGCAGAACGCCCAGCCCGCGTTAATGGCCACCAGCATGGCCGCGATGCGCGCGCTGGAGGCCGAAGGCGTCAGCGTCACCGACGCCGCCTTTGTCGCCGGCCATTCGCTGGGCGAATACTCGGCCCTCGCCGCGGCCGGCGCGCTGAGCGTGGCGGATGCCGCGCGGCTGCTGCGCATCCGCGGCGCGGCGATGCAAGAGGCGGTGCCGGTGGGCGTGGGCGCGATGGCGGCGCTGCTGGGCCTCGATTTCGAGGCCGCCCGCGCCGTGGCCGACGAGGCCGCGCAGGGCGAGGTCTGCCAGGCGGCGAACGACAACGACCCGGGCCAGGTGGTGGTGTCGGGCCACAAGGCGGCGGTGGAACGCGCGGTCGAGATCGCCAAGGGCAAGGGCGCGAAGCGCGCAGTCATGCTGCCGGTCAGCGCCCCGTTCCATTGCGCGCTGATGCAGCCCGCCGCAGAGCGGATGCAGGCCGCGCTGGCCGAGGTGGCGATCGCCGCACCCAAGGTGCCGCTGGTGGCGAACGTGCGCGCCGAGGCGGTGGGCGACCCGGACACGATCCGCGCGCTGCTGGTGGAGCAAGTCACAGGCTCGGTCCGCTGGCGCGAAAGCGTGATGTGGATGGCGGGCCAGGGCGTGACCGAGATCTGGGAGATCGGCGCGGGCAAGGCGCTGTCGGGCATGGTGCGCCGCATCACGCGCGACATCACCTGCCGCGCGGTGGGCGGGCCCGAGGATGTAACAGCGGCCAAGGAGTCGCTGAACGGCTGAACCGGCGGCCAAGAGTTTTGCAGCAAAACTCTTGGCACATTCCTTTCTGCAAGGAATGTGCGCCAAGCGAGAAAGGGAAAGACACATGTTCGATCTGACGGGAAAATGCGCGCTGGTCACCGGCGCATCGGGGGGCATCGGCGGCGCGATCGCCACGGCCCTGCACGGCGCGGGCGCCATTGTGGCGCTGTCGGGCACGCGGCAGGCACCGCTCGAGGCGCTGGCCGCTGAATTGGGCGCGCGCGCCCACGTGCTGCCGTGCAACCTCTCGGACCCCGAGGCGGTCGACGCCCTGCCCAAGCAGGCGGTCGAAGCGATGGGTGCGGTGGACATCCTGGTGAACAACGCCGGCATCACCCGCGACCAGATCTTCATGCGGATGTCGGATGACGAGTGGCAATCGGTGATCGACGTGAACCTGACTGCCGCCATGCGCCTGTGTCGCGGCGTAATGCGCCCGATGATGAAGGCGCGTTGGGGCCGGATCATCAACATCTCGTCCATCGTCGGCGCCACCGGCAATCCGGGGCAGGTGAACTATGCCGCCGCCAAGGCCGGGCTGGTCGGCCTGACGAAATCCATCGCCTACGAGGTCGCCAGCCGGGGCATCACCGCCAACGCCGTCGCGCCCGGGTTCATCGCCACCGCGATGACCGACAAGCTGACCGATGATCAGAAGGCCAAGATCAACGCGCAGATCCCCGCCGCCCGCATGGGCACGCCCGAAGAAATCGCCGCCGCCGTTCTGTATCTTGCCAGCCCCGAGGCGGGTTATGTCACCGGGGCCACGCTGCATGTGAATGGTGGCATGGCCATGCTGTAAAGCCGTCGGGATTCGCGCGGGACAGCGCAGCCGCGTTGCCCGTGTGGGGCTGGCGGCCCGCGCCAGGCATTCGGTCCAGCGTGAGTGCGCGCAGCGCAAGAGAATGCGGCGCTTCGGCGTAAAAAGACTTTGTTTCAATAGGTTGGGCGTGGCAATGCCGCCGTGGCGCGATTTTTCCCCCCTTGCGCATGGCGGCGGGGATCGCCAAATCTGGCCGGGCGTGAAAGCGTTTGCCTTACGAGCGCCATGTGCTATAGGCCACGCAGTCGAACCGGGGGGTGCCCTTGGTTCTCCCCAAGCGGGGTCTTTGAAAACCGCCCGGGCCAAACCGGGCACCGATTGCCAACCCCCCGCAGGGCGAGGGCAGAAACGGGCGGCAACGCCCATG
>JAASTF010000272.1 GCA_021767525.1 Paracoccaceae bacterium | reverse complement strand
ATAGACCTGCACGTGGCAGGGGCAGTTCATCGGCTTCAGCGCGTTGATGCGCGTCTGTTCCTTGTTCTTGACGCTGGCATCGTCATCCTCGCCATCGCGGGATTCGTCGACTTCGACGATGAACATGTGATGCTGGTATTTTTCCCAGTGGCCCGAGGCCTCCCACAATTTGCGGTCGACGACCTGCGGGGTGTTGATTTCGCGATAGCCGCCGGCGCGCTGCTTGCGGCGCATGTAGTCTTGCAACTGGGTATAGATCGTCCAGCCGTTGGGATGCCAGAAGACCTGGCCGGGGGCCTCTTCCTGCATGTGAAACAGGTCCATCTCGCGGCCCAGCTTGCGGTGGTCGCGTTTTGCGGCCTCTTCCAGCATGTGCAGGTGGGCGCGCAGCTGTTCCTTGTTCTGGAAGGCCACGCCGTAGATGCGTTGCAGCATCTGGCGGCTGCTGTCGCCGCGCCAATAGGCGCCGGCCACGCTCATCAGTTTGAAGGCGTCGGCGGGCACCTGGCCGGTGTGCTGCAGATGCGGGCCGCGGCACAGATCCTGCCAGTGGCCGTGCCAATACATGCGGATCGGTTCGGTGCCGGGAATGGCCTCGATCAGCTCGACCTTGTAGGGCTCGTTATTGGCCTCGTAATACTTGATGGCGCGGTCGCGCTCCCACACTTCGGTGGTGACGGGATCGCGCTTGTTGATGATCTCGCGCATCTTTTTCTCGATGGCGCCCAGGTCTTCGGGGGTGAAGGGCTCGGCCCGGTCGAAATCGTAATACCAGCCGTTGTCGATGACGGGGCCGATGGTGACTTTGACATCGGGCCAGATCTCTTGCACCGCGCGGGCCATGATATGGGCCAGGTCGTGGCGGATCAGTTCCAGCGCGGGGGCGGCATCCTGCATGGTGTTGATGGCGATCTGCGCATCGGCCTCGATGGGCCATTGCAGATCCCAGTGCTGGCCGTTCACCGTGGCGCTGATGGCCTTTTTCGACAACGATTTCGAGATATCGGCGGCGACCTCGGCAGGGGTGATCCCGGCCGCGTAATCGCGTGCATTGCCATCGGGGAAGGTGAGGGAAATCTGTGCCATTCTATGGCTCCTCGTCGGTTTGGCGCCCACGGAACGCCCGGTTGCGGGTATATGGTTCGCGCGCCGGTATGCCCCCGCGCGCGAAAGGTGTCAATCGGACGGCATGTGCCCTAAAGCCACAGTTGCAGCGCCAGCACCACGATGCACGCCCAGCCGCCGAGAAAGATCAGCGGGCGCAGCGGCATTCGCGCATAGCACGAGATCATCCCCACCGCATGGGCCACGCGCAGCCAGAAAAACGCGATGGCCGTCCAGTAGGTGACGGTGTTCAGGTTGCCGGTGGCGTGCAGCACCAACACGATCACGGCAAAGGGCAGCCCCTGTTCGATCAGGTTCACATGGGCGCGGTTGGCGCGCAGCACCCAATCGGGCAGGCCCTCGCCGCCATAGGGGCGCTGGAAATTATTGATGCCCTCGGGCAGGTGTTTGTTGACCCCGACGATATACGGAATCCACAGCGACGCGGCCAACAGCATCAGCGCGGTCAGAACGCCCAGTTCGGTGGGATAATCCATGATGCGCCCCCTTATCCTGCGGCCGTGGCGCGCAGGCCGGTGCCGGTTTCAAGCCAGGATTTGAGCGAGGCCGCCAGGCGCGCCCAGCCTTCGGCCACGCCTTCCTGGCCCGCGGCGATGTCGTAATGTTCGATCGTCAGCTTGCACAGCTCGCCCTGCGGCTCGATTTCATAGACCATGCGGCTTTCAGGCGCGTCGGGGCCGAAGAAATGCGGCTGGAACGTCATTTCGATCCGGGTTTTCGGGTCAAGTCGCGTGGTTGTCTGGCTGAGCATCGGGCTGCCATCGGGCAGGATGAACCGCGTCACGTTGCCCACGCTTGCATTGCCGTCGACCTGCGCGCAGGCAAAGTGATAGGCGGCCATCTGGTCGGCCTGGGTCAGGGCGTCCCACAGGGCATCCTGGCTGCACCTGATGAAGGTCTGCATCAGAAAATCGGGTTTCGCCATCTTCGTTTCCTTTTCCAATCTGGTTTTCAAATCGGTCAGCGCCCGGGCCTGCGGTTGCAGGAAGGGGGCCACCCAACGGTCCATCACCTCCTGCAGGGGCAGGGCGTTCAGGTAATGGTGCTTGAAGCGCCCGTTGCGGCGGGTCACGACAAGATGGGCGTCCTCGAGCACCTTGAGATGCTTCATCACGCCGAACCGGCTCATGGAGAGATGCTCTTCCAGTTCGGTCAGTGTCTGGCCATCGCGGGTGCGCAGGCTGTCCAGCAGCACGCGGCGGGCAGGGTCGTTGAGGGCTTTGAAGATCGCGTCCATGATCCGCTTATACGTGATTCTATAGTCACGTGACAATAGGGTAACGTATTTGCCGCGCGGGGGGTGTGGTCTATCCTATTGAAAGCCTTGGAAAGGAGGCCGGACCGATGACCGACAACACCAGCGAACAGGTTTTCGAGACGCTTGCGGGCGAGGCTGACGAGGGCCCGCGCGAGGCGCGCAACGGCCTGCGCCACATGGCATCGCTAAGCCTGAGCAAGGTCAGCGACGGGTTGATTGACCCCAAGCTGGTGCTGAGCTGGCTGCTGACGGGGTTGGGTGCACCCGCCGCTTACGTGGGCGCGCTGGTGCCCATACGCGAGGCCGGGGCGCTGCTGCCGCAATTAGGCCTGGCGGTGGTGTTGCGGCTCATGGCGCAGCGCAAGTGGATGTGGGTTGCGGGCTCGGCCATTCAGGGGCTGGCGGCGGCGGGCATTGCGGTGGCGGTTCTGCTGCTGTCGGGCTGGCAGGCCGGGCTGGCGGTCTGCGCGCTTTTGGCGGTGCTGGCGCTGGCGCGGGCGGCGTGCTCGGTCAGTTACAAGGACATCCTGGGCAAGACCGTGGGCAAGACGCGGCGCGGGGCCGTGACGGGCTTTGCCGGGTCGGTGTCGGCGGCGGTGGTGTTCGGTTTTGCGCTGCTGTTGCTGTCGGGCCTGATGGAGGACCGCTGGCCGGTGATCGCGGCGGTGGCGGTTGCGGCCTGTCTGTGGGTGATCGCGGCGGTGATCCTGTCAACATTGTCCGAGCCCGAAAGCGACGAGGCCGAGGCCGGCGACAGCCCCGCCTATCTGGCGATACTGAAGCGCGACGCGCAGCTGCGCCGATTCATCCTGGTGCGCGGGCTGCTGGTGGTGACCGCACTGGCGCCGCCCTATTTCGTGGTGATCGCCGGGCAGGCGGGCGAAAGCGGGCTGCAACGGCTGGGCGCGCTGGTGCTGGCGTCAAGCGCGGCGGCGTTCCTGTCGTCTTATATCTGGGGGCGGTTGTCGGACCGCTCGTCGCGCTGGGTGCTGATCCTGGCCGGGTTCGTGGCAGCGGTGGCGATGGTGGCCGCCGTGGCGCTGGACCGCGCCGGGATGGCGGGGGGCTGGGCCATTCCGGGGGCGTTGTTCGTGCTGATGATCGCCTATCACGGGGTGCGGCAGGGGCGGTCGACCTACCTGGTCGACATGTCACCCGAGGAGGAACGGGCGTCTTACGCAGCGCTGGCCAACACGGTGATCGGCACGCTGTTGTTGATCGTGGGCGCGCTGGGCGGGGCGCTGTCGGCGCTGGGCGCGGATTGGGCGCTGGTGGGTTTTGCGCTGCTGTCGGTTCTGGGCTCACTCGCGGCGCTGGGGTTGAAAGAGGTCGAGCGCGAGGGGTAGGGCGCGCCAGCGGCGGGCCGCGGCGCGGCGATCTGATGCTGGGGCTGCGCGCTTTATGGCGGCCATATTCGGGAAAGATGCGAGCGTTGCACTGAAGGTGGCCAAATCGCCGTGCCGGGGGGGCGGCCCGGCGATGGCGCTTCGGCGTGCGGTCGCTATTCGCGCCGTGGGGCGAGCCCTGACGTTTGGGCAGCGCGATGGCCAGACCGCGGGATGGCGACCCTTTGCCGGGTCTGCGGCGCTTTATCGTGACATATCCGCAAAACCTGCCGGCGATGCGCTGACGTCACCCAATCGCCAGCCCGGGGGGTGGTCTGGCGATCGCGCGGCAGCCCGGCGGGCTGCTATTCGCGCGGTGGCACGGCGGTTCGGTCGCGCTAGCGACGGGCCGCGTGGCGGCGATCCGACAATGGGTCGATGCGCTTTATGGCTGCCAAATCCGCAAGACAGTCAAGCGGCGCGCAGGTGGTGGCCAAATCGCCGTGCCGGGGGGCGGCCCGGCCATGGCGCGGCGGCCTACGGCCGCTATTCGCGCCGAGGGGCGAGCCGCGATCACCGGCACCTTCCCGCCCTTTCCGCCCGACAGGATTGCACCCGCCGCGCGCCCATGCACTATGGGCCGAAAAGGGAGAGCCATAATGCCAGAAACCGATTGGGCGCGCCTGAAGGCGCATGAGCTGCGCGCGCTGGCCGAAAAGAATGCCGTGGTGATCCTGCCCGTCGCCTCGATCGAGCAGCACGGGCCGCACCTGCCGACCATGACAGACACGCGGCTGGGCTATGAAATTGCCCATCGCGCCGCGCGGCTGGCCTATGACAGCCGGCCCGTGGTGGTGGCGCCGGTGGTCTGGTCGGGCCTGAGCGAGCATCACATGCCCTTCGGTGGCACGCTGACCATCAGCCATGCCACCTT
>JAASTF010000271.1 GCA_021767525.1 Paracoccaceae bacterium | reverse complement strand
CCAGGGTGGCCTGCGCTTTTTGTTGGATTTCCGTCGACATGCTGTGTGTCCTCATGTTGCCGTCAGGGGTGCGCCGGTTACTGGGTCCGGACGCCTTCGCGCTGCAGCCGGTCGCGCAGCACCTCGATTTCGATGGTCAGGTCGCTGTGATCGTCCAGCAGCAGTTTCTGTGTCTTTGCGCCGAACTGGGTTTCCAGGTCGTCCAGCAGCGACAGGTAATCGGCCTTGGCCTCGGCGCTTTGGTTGCGGGCGTAGATATCGGCGAATTTCACCGACGCGTCGCGCGCGCCCATCAGGTAGACCGACATGTATTTCCGCGCCGCCGTCAGGTCGCGCGGGTCGTTTTCGACGGTGCGCAACATCTCGCGCACGACGGCCTGAAACCGCGCCACGCGGTCGGCCACGCCCCGGTCGCCTGCGCGTTTCACAGCGCCCGACATGGCCGCCAGGTGTTTTTCGGCCTCGTCCACGGCGCGGGCCACGCGGTCGGTTTGAAACTGGTCGACGCCTTCCATCCCCTTGTCCGACAAGGGGTCGGGCCCAAAGGCAAACCCGTGCAGCACGGCGCCCAGAACCACGAAAATCACGGCCTCGATGGCGCCGAAGCCGGCAAACCCGGCCACGCCCAGACCCAGCCCGGTCAGGGCCGAGCCCAGTATCTTGCGCGGCAGGCGCGGGCGGCGGGCGACCTTGCGGGCGTCATAGGCCTCGTGCGCCAGAACGCCCTCGCGCGTCAGCCAGGCGGCAAGCATCAACAGGCCCAACGCCACAAGGTATTGCGCCATTTGCACCGGCGGCGATGTGAAGGCCTGCCAGATCAGCGGCAGCGGCCAGAGGAACAGCATGTTCACGCGCGCGCCGGCCCGTGCGGCCCGCGCGCCCTGGTAGGGGCCGGGCGCATCCGGTGCGTTCTGGCTGCCCTGGGGGCTGTATTTGCCGCCATACCGCTGCGCCATGCCGATCACACACCCCCTGCCAGCGAGACATAGAGGATCAGGATCACAAGCAGACCGTAGGACAGTTTCTGCAATCCGTTGCCGGACATGCGCCCCCCTTTGGCGATAACCTGCGGAAAAGGTAGGGGATTGTGGCCCGGCTTGCTAGGGGGAAGATCGGCGGGCGCGCGTCAGCGGCGGGGTTTGCCCGGTTTTCCGCCCGGTCGCGCCACACGGCGCGACGGATCGGCGGCGCCGCGCGGGGCAGGGCCGGGTTTGCGCGCCGGGCGCTTGATGCCGCGGGCGGGCTGGGTTTCGCCCATCTCTTCGGCTGACAGGCCCAGCTGGTCGCGCAGGATCTTGCGGCGCACCTCTTCGACCTGGCCGCGCGCCAGCTTTCCCAGCTGGAACGGACCATACGAGACGCGAATCAGGCGGTTCACCGTCAGGCCCACCGCCTCCATCGCGCGGCGGATTTCGCGGTTCTTACCCTCGCGGATGCCCACGGTCAGCCAGGCATTGGCCCCTTGTTGCCGGTCAAGCGAAACCTCCATCGGCTGGAATTTTTCGCCATCGGCCTCGATCCCCTGTCGCAGCGGCGCCAGCGTCGCATCCTCGACCCGGCCCTTGACGCGCACACGGTAGCGGCGCAGCCAGCCTGTGCTGGGCAGTTCCAGCCTGCGCTTGATCCCGCCGTCATTCGTCAGCAGCAGCAGCCCTTCGGAATTCAGGTCAAGCCGGCCCACGCTCATGACGCGGGGCATGTCGGCGGGCAGCTTGTCGAATATCGTCTCGCGGCCCTGCTCGTCGCAGGTGGTGGTGACCAGCCCGGTGGGCTTGTGGTAAAGCCAAAGGCGCGGCGGCTCGGGCGCGGCAAGGGGCTGTCCGTCGATGGTGATCGCGTCGCGCGCGGTGACGTTCAGCGCGGGGCTGTCGATCTTTTTGCCGTTCACGGTGACGCGGCCCGCCGCGATCATGCGCTCGGCCTCGCGCCGGCTGGCACGGCCGGCACGGGCAATCACCTTGGCGATCCGGTCGCCCTGTTTGGTCTCGTCGCTCATGGGCGGTGTATGCCGCAAAGCGCGCGCTTGCGAAAGCGCCCTTTGCAGGGCATGTGCAGGGGATGGACTTCGCAAGCCACATGCATACCGCGCTGGACGAGGCGCGCGCCGCCGCCCAACGCGGCGAGGTGCCGGTGGGCGCCGTGGTGGTGGGCCCCGATGGCCGCGTTGTGGCGCAGGCGGGCAACCGAACCCGCGAATTGAACGATCCCACCGCCCATGCCGAAATGCTGGCGATCCGCGCCGCCTGCGCCAAGCTGGGGCAGGAACGGCTGGGCAATCACGATCTGTACGTCACGCTGGAACCCTGCCCGATGTGCGCAGCGGCCATTTCCTTTGCCCGCATCCGGCGGCTGTATTACGGCGCAGCCGACCCCAAATCCGGCGGCGTGGCGCAGGGGGCGCGCGTCTTTTCGCACCCGCAATGCCACCACGCGCCCGAAGTTTACGACGGGATCGGCGCCACGCAATCCGAGGCACTGTTGCGCGATTTCTTTGCCGCGCGGCGCTGACTTGGCGCTTGCCATGCCGGCCACGCGTCGGTTTCATGTTGGCATAGCCAAGGGAGGAGACCCGAAATGACACTGATGAAACGCGCCGCGACCACTGCCGCGGCACTGGCGCTGACGGCCACGCTGGCCTGGGCCGAGCCGGCCGCCAAGGTCGCGATCCACGTGGACGAGGACAACGTCAAGACGATGAACATGGCGCTGAACAATGCCGCGAACATCGCCAAGCATTACAACAGCATGGGCCAGGAGGTGATGATCGAGATCGTTACCTACGGCCCCGGAGTGCACATGCTGCGGCAGGATACTTCGCCGGTCAAAGACCGCATTTCCACCATGGCGCTTGAAATGGAGAACGTCCAGTTCTCGGCCTGCCTGAACACGGTGCAGGCGATGACACAGAAAATGCAAAAGGACGTGCCGCTGGTGGACGAGGCGACCGAGGTGCCCTCGGGCGCGGTGCGCCTGATGGAGCTGCAATACGACGGCTACGCCTACCTGCGCCCCTGACCCCCGCGCAACGGTTGCGGCCGGGCGGCGAAGCGGCCGCGCGGCCGCTTCGGACGCGCCCGCGCGGGCGCGTCTTTCCCCGCTCAGAACGCGATCGGCTTCATCACCTCGGCCTCGATCACGTCGACACCCGGAAGGGCCTGTTGCAGCACCTCGGCCGATTGTTCGAGGATCGGGAAGGTCTTGTAATGGCAGGGGATCACCGTCTTGAAATCGAAAAACGTCTTGGCCGCGTAGGCCGCGCGTTTCATGTCCATCGTGAAATGCCCGCCCGCGCACAGGATGCCGATATCGGGTTTGTGCAGGTCGTTGAACACCTTCATGTCGGCCATCACGTCGGTATCGCCCGACAGGTAGATGGTGTGCCCGTCGCCCTCGATCATGTAGCCGCATTCGCTGCCCACCACCTTGGGGCCCTCGGGCGTCGCGATCGAGGTTGAGTGCGTGGCGTGCACCATCGTCACCTTGGGCCCGCCCAGGTCGACCGTGCCGCCCTTGTTGAAGCCGACGGTTTCGATCTTTTCATGCTCTTCCCAATGGCCCATCAGGTCATACTGGCCCACCACCGGCACGCCCAGCTTGCGCGCCAGCGGCAGCACATCGACGATGTGATCGAAATGCGCGTGCGTCAGCAGGATATGGGTGGCGCCGGCCACGGCGGCGTCGTGTTGATCCTCGGGCAGCACCGGGTTGCCCGACAGCCACGGGTCGACCAGCAGGGTCTGCCCGGCGATCTCGATCTTGAACGAGCCGTGCCCAAGCCATGTGATTTGCATCTTTACCTCTCCCTCGTGTGGTTCATCTTGTTCGCGGCTGAGGGTAGCATGACGCGCCGGGGTGAAAAGGGGGCAGGATGGACTGGACACGGCAGATCGACAGCTATTGCGAGCGTATGGGCCCGGAATACTGGGCCGAGCCGGTCAATACCCTGACAAACCTGGCCTTTGTCATCGCCGCCGCCACCCTGTGGCCCCGCCTGCGCGGCCTGCCGCTGGCACAGGCGCTGTGCGTCGTGCTGGCGGTGATCGGGCTGGGCAGCTGGCTGTTTCACACCCATGCCACCGCCTGGGCGGCGCTGGCCGATGTGCTGCCGATCCTGGCCTTTATCCTGCTTTATATCTACGTGGCCAACCGCGCCTTTTGGGGCCTTGGCCTCTGGCCCGCGCTGGGGTTGACGGCGCTGTTCTTTCCCTATGCCGCCGCGACTGTGCCGCTGTTTCAGATGGTGCCGGGGCTGGGCGGTTCGGCGGGCTATGCGCCGGTCCCGCTCTTGATCCTTGTCTACGCCTTCCTGCTGCGCCACCGCCTGCCGCAGGTGGCGCGGGGGCTGGCCATCGGGGCGGCGATCCTGATCGCCTCGCTTTTCTTTCGCACGATCGATGAGCCGGTGTGCAGCGTCCTCCCCATCGGCACGCATTTCCTGTGGCACCTCCTGAACGCCACCATGCTGGGCTGGATGATCGCGGTTTATCGCCGCCACATGCTTGCGGGCGCAGGCACACGGCGCTAAACGCGGGGCAAGACCTGCACAATCCCGGAGATCACTCATGTCGATCGACCTCGAAACCGCCGCCAAGGTGGCCAAGCTCGCCCGTATCAAGGTCGAGGATGACGCGCTGCCGGCGCTGGCAGAGGAATTCAACACCAT
>JAASTF010000270.1 GCA_021767525.1 Paracoccaceae bacterium | reverse complement strand
CGGGTGATGATCGCGATGGCGGTCAGCTGCCGGCCCAAGGTTCTGATCGCGGACGAGCCCACAACCGCGCTGGATGTGACGGTGCAGGCGCAGATTTTTGACCTGCTCAATGAAATCCAGCGCGATTTCGGCGCCGCCATCATCCTGATCACCCACGACATGGGCGCCATCAGCGAAATGGCCGATCGTGTGGCGGTGATGTATGCCGGCCGCGTCATCGAAGAGGCCCGCGCCGACGACGTGCTGGACGCGCCGCAACACCCCTATGCCCGCGGGCTGATCTCGTGCATTCCCGCGCTTGGCAAGGACGATACGGAACTCAAGGAAATTCCCGGCGTCGTGCCGCCGCTGCACCTGCTGGGCGCCGGCTGCGCCTTTGCCGACCGCTGCGATTACGCCCAGGCGCGATGCCGCCGCGAAAAACCTGCGCTGGTGAACCACGGCCACCACCCCGCCGCCTGCCACGCCGTCGAAGAGGGCCGGATATGACCACGCTGCTTGATGTGCAGGACCTGACCGTCCGCTTCGCGATGCCGAAGAAATCGCTCTTCGGCCCCCGCGCCTATCTCGAGGCCGTCCGCCAGGTTTCGTTCCAGCTTCAGGCGGGCCGCGCCCTCGGCATCGTGGGCGAAAGCGGCTCGGGCAAAACCACCACCGCGATGGCGGCGATCCGCTTGGTCGACGCGGCCGGCGGCAAGGTGATCTTCGACGGGCAAGACCTGCTGCAATTGTCGGACGAGGATATGCGCCAGCGCCGCCGCGACGTGCAGCTGATCTTCCAAGACCCCTACAGCAGCCTCAACCCCCGCGCCCGCGTGGCCGATATCGTGCGCGAACCGATGGACCTGATGGAAATCGGCACCGAACAGGAACGCCGCGACCGGGTGGAAGAGCTGTTCAAGCTGGTGGGCCTGCGCCCCGATCAGCTGAACCTCTTTCCGCACCAGTTCTCCGGCGGCCAGCGGCAACGTATCTCCATCGCCCGCGCGCTCACCACCAACCCGCGCCTCCTGGTCTGCGACGAACCGGTGTCGGCCCTCGACGTGGCGATCCAGGCGCAAATCCTGAACCTGCTCGCCAAGCTGAAGGCCGAACTGAACCTAAGCTATCTCTTCATCAGCCACGATCTCGGCGTGGTGCGCCATGTCTGCGACGACGTGGCGGTGATGTACCTGGGCAAGATCGTCGAAATAGGCAGCCGCGAGGCGCTGTTCGACAGCCCGCAACACCCCTACACCCAGGCGCTGCTGGCCGCCGCCCCCAGCCTGGCGCGCCGCAAATCGCGCGGCTACGTGCGGCCGCTGAAAATCTCGGGCGACCCGCCCAGCCCGATCAACCCGCCCAAGGGCTGCGCCTTCGCAGACCGCTGCCCCCGCGCGCAAGAGCCCTGCCGCCACACCCAGCCCACGCTGGAACCGGTGGCCGCGCACAAGGTCGCCTGCCACTTTCCCGGCCCGGCCGAATAAAGGGGCTTTGCCCCTCTTGGGCCTGCGGCCCAATTCACCCCAGAGTTTTCCTGGCAAGATGAAGACAGGACCATGCCTCCCAAACTTCATCTTGCCCCTAAACTCTGGGGGTGAGGCCGCCAGGCCGAGGGGGCAAAGCCCCCTTGTCACCCGCGTGGCCCGCCAGGGCCGCGCAAACCCTGCGTCGGGCCGCAGGCCGACACCTTTTGGCCATACGGCACCGTATATGCATGACATGTGCATGGAATGTGCATCGAAATCACATCGCGCAGTCCGGCGCTATTGCGCCGCCGCGGCCTCGGCGATCAATCCGCGCAGCCAGCGATGCATCGGCGCATGATGGGTCCGACCGGTCCAGTAAAGGTCGATCCCGAAAGGCGCCGGAAACGGGCAGTCACGCGTCACCAAACCCGCCCCGAACGCCCGCGCCACACGGGCAGGCACAGTGGCGATCAGGTCATTCCCGGCCAGAAGTTGCGGCAGGTTCGCGGGGCTCGGCACTTCGGCCACCATGTTGGGCGCTACGCCCGCGCGCTCCATCTCCAACAGGTAGGCCGAGCGCCAGTTGCCGCCATAGGTCACCACCGCCTGGGGCGCCGCCACAAAGCGCGCCGCATCCAGGTTTTCCTGCGCCAGCGGATTGTCCCGGTCCATCACGCACACATAGTGATCTTCCATCAAGCGGCGGCCGAAAAACCCTGCATCTTCAATACGGATGGGCCCGATCAGCAGGTCGCTTTCGCCGCGGCTCAGCTGTTCCTTGCCCCGCACCGTGGACGAGATGATGCGCAACCGCAGCCCCGGCGCCCGCGCCCGCAGCGCGCGCATCAGCCAGGGCACCACCGTCACCCGTTCGTAATGGTTGCAACTGATCGTGACCGACGCCTCGGCCCGCGCCGGATCGAACCCGCGCGGCGCGCTCAACGCGGCGAACCGGTCAAGCATCCGCGCGGCCTCTTCCACGATCTCGTTGCACCGCTCGGTCGCCACGATCCCCGCGCCCTGCCGCACGAAAAGCGGGTCGTCGAAGGCGCGGCGCAACCGCTCGATCGTATAGCTGACGGCGCTTTGGGTGGTGCCCAACGCCTCGGCCGCGCGGGTGAAAGACAGGTGCCCATGCACCAGCCGCAACACCCGGAGTGCAGCAAAATCAACCTGGTAGGCGTCCATGTCGGCCCCATCAAAAATCCCGATGCACCCTATCAAATCCATCGGATTGCCATATGGCAAGCCCACACCTTACGCTGTCCCTTACCAATTCTCGAGGGAGGGAGCATTGGCCACCACCAACACCGCGCAATCCGGCGCGCCCCTGGCGCCGCTGGACGAGACGATCACGATCCAGCAACTGGTTGATGATCCGTACCCGATCTATGCCCGCCTGCGCCGCGAGGCGCCGGTTCTGCGCGTGGCGGCGGTGGGGCGCACGATGCTGACCAAGGCGGCAGATACCAAATACGTCAAGGACAACGCGCAGCTCTTTTCCTCGGACGACCCGAACACGCCGATGAAACGCGCGTTTCGCGCCCATACCCTGATGCGCAAGGATGGCGAGGAACACGCGCGCGAGCGTGGCGCAATGGCCCCCTCGTTCACCGCACGCAACATCAAGCAATGCTGGGAGCCGATCTATACCCAGATCGCGGACGACTACGTGGCCCGCCTGCCGCGCGGCGAAACGGTTGACCTGTTCACCGCGCTGGCCGGCCCCTTTGCCGCGCGCTGCCTGGCGCATCTGCTGGGCATCCCCGAGGCCAGCGACGAGGACATGCAACGCTGGAGCCAGATCCTGATCGACGGGGCGGGCAATTTCGGCTGGTCCGACGCGCTGTTCGCGCAATGCGACAAGGCCAATGACGAAATGGACGCGCTGTTTATCAAGGCCGCCGAACGGTATCGCTCCGAACCGGATCAAAGCGCGCTGTCAGTCATGGTCAACGCCGAAGACCCGATCCCGCAAAGCCAGATCCACAGCAATATCAAGATCGCCATCGGTGGCGGCATCAACGAGCCGCGCGACGCCCTGCTGACCATCGTTTATGGCCTGCTGTCGAACCCCGACCAGTTCGAGGCCGCCAAGCGCGATGCGCTTTGGATGGACGCGTTCGAAGAGGGCGTGCGCTGGGTCGCGCCGATCCAGGTGTCGTCGCGCCTGGTGACCGAGGATACCGAGATCCGCGGCTATCACATCCCCAAGGGCGACACGGTTATGACGATCCAGGCCTCGGCCTGCCATGACGAGGACATCTACGAGGACGGGCACCTTTATAACATCTTCCGTCCCAAGGCACCGCACCAGGCCTTTGGCAACGGGCCGCATTTCTGCCAGGGGACCCATGTGGCGCGGCGGATGCTGGCCAATATCATGCTGCCGCGCCTGTTCGACCGATTCCCGAACATGGAACTGGCGGGTGACGTGGAATTCACCGGCTTCGGCTTTCGCGGGCCGCGCAGCCTGCCGGTTGTGCTGAACTGACCAGCGATAAACAGACGTGTCAGACCAAACCGGGACAACCCGGGCTTACCTTTAGGGAGGATCCATGAAACGACGCAATCTGATGAAAACGGTGGCCGCCGGCGCGCTGGCTCTTGGGCTGCTGCCCGGGCTGGCCGCCGCGCAAGAGGTGACCCTGCGGCTGCACCAGTTCCTGCCGCCACCCGCGCCGGTGCCCGCGCATATCCTGAAGCCCTGGGCCGAGCGGATCGAGGCACGCACCGACGGCAAGCTGAAGATCGAGCATTACGACGCGATGGCCCTGGGCGGGCGTCCGCCGGATCTGATGGACCAGGCGATCGACGGCGTGGCGGACATCATCATGACGGTGGTCGGCTATACGCCCGGCCGCTTCCCCAAAACGGAAGTGTTCGAGCTGCCCTTCATGATGACGAACCCTGTCGCCACCTCGAAGGCGTTTCAGGAAATGGTCGAAACCCAGTTGCAGGGCGAGGAATACAAGTCGGTCAAGGTGCTGGGCGCCTGGGTGCACGGCCCGGGCATGATCCATTCCAAGACGCCGATCACCAAGCTTGAGGATATGGAAGGCAAGAAACTGCGCGGCCCGACCCGCGTGATTTCCGACATGCTGGGCGAGCTGGGCGCAACCCCCGTCGGCATGCCCCTGCCCGCCATCCCCGAGGCGATGTCGAAGGGCGTGATCGACGCCACCGTGATCCCGTGGGAGGTGACCGCCGCCATCCGCCTGTCCGAGCT
>JAASTF010000269.1 GCA_021767525.1 Paracoccaceae bacterium | reverse complement strand
CCACCCCCTGCCCCAACCGAGGAACACCGTTTTCCCTGCGATCAATGCGGCGCCGATTTCCGCTTTGATCCCGACACGGGGGCGCTGTTGTGCGATCATTGCGGCAACCGCCAGGATATCGGCCAAGGCGGCCCCTGGCACGGTGGCATCCGCGAGCTGGATTTCCAGCGCGCCATCGACAACCAGCTGCCCGCGCAGGAAATCGAGGAAACCCGCGTCACCACCTGCCCCAACTGTGCCGCGCAGGTCGAGTTTTCCGACACCGTCCACGCCACCGAATGCCCGTTCTGCGCCACACCCGTCGTGGCCGACACCGGCACCCACCGCCATATCAAGCCGCGCGGCGTTCTGCCCTTCGCCCTGGACGAAGAGGCCGCGCGCAGCGCGATGACCGACTGGCTGGGCCGCCTATGGTTCGCGCCGAACGGCCTGCAGCAATACGCCCGCAAAGGCCGTCGCATGGATGGCATCTATGTCCCCTACTGGACATTCGACGCCCAGACCCGCAGCCGCTATCGCGGCGAGCGTGGCACGATCTATTACCAGACCCGCCATGTCACCGTGAACGGCAAACGCCAAACCCAGAAGGTGATGAAAATTCGCTGGTCGCCCGCCGCGGGCCGGGTGCAACGCTTTTTCGACGACGTGCTTGTGCTGGCCTCGCGCAGCCTGCCGAAACGCTTTACCGACGCACTGGAACCGTGGGACTTGGCCGCGCTGGAACCGTATCAACCCGAGTACCTGGCCGGCTTTCGTGCCGAGGGCTATGCCATCGGCGTCGAAGAGGGCTATGGTGAAGCGCGCGAGAAAATGCAGCGCGTGATCGAACGCGACGTGCGGTTCGATATCGGCGGCGACCGCCAGCGCATCCACGACATCGACACCGAGGTCAGCGACGTGACCTTCAAGCATGTGCTGCTGCCGGTCTGGCTGGCGGCGTACAAATATCGCGGGCGCACCTTCCGCTTTGTCGTCAACGGCCGCACCGGCCGGGTGCAGGGCGAACGGCCTTGGTCGGCGTGGAAAATCGCCTTTGCCGTGGTGCTGGGGCTGATCCTGGCCGGCATCGTCGGCTATCTGGTGGCGCAGAACCAGGGGGCGTTGTGATGCGCAGCACGCGGGTGGTCCATGTCATCTCGGCTCATGCCGAGGGCGAGGTGGGCGATGTGATCGTCGGCGGTGTCGCGCCCCCGCCCGGCGATACGCTGTGGGATCAATCGCGCTGGATCGCGCAGGATGACACGCTGCGCCGCTTTGTCCTGAACGAACCGCGCGGCGGCGTCTTTCGCCACGTGAACCTGCTGGTGCCACCGACCGATCCGCGCGCCGACGCGGCCTTTATCATCATGGAACCCGCCGACACCCCGCCCATGTCCGGCTCCAACAGCATCTGCGTCGCCACGGTGCTTCTGGATGCAGGGATCGTGCCGATGAACCAGCCCGAAACCCGCCTGACCCTGCAGGCCCCCGGCGGGCTGGTCGCGGTGCGCGCCGAGTGCGCACAGGGCAAGGCGCAGCGCATCCATGTGCAGAACCTGCCCAGCTTCGCCGCGCAGACGGGCGTGGCGCTGAGCGTGCCCGGGCTGGGGCGGCTGACGGTCGACACGGCCTTTGGCGGCGACAGTTTCGTGGTGATCGATCCCGCAAAGCTGAACCTTGACCTGACGCCCGAAAACGCCCGGACCCTGGCCGAGCTTGGCACCCGCATCAGCGATGCCGCCACCGCGCAGCTGGGCTTTGCCCATCCCGACCTGCCCGATTGGCGGCATATCTCGTTCTGCCTGTTCGCCACCGCGCCGGAACGGCAGGGCAAGACCCTGACCGCGCGCCACGCCGTGGCCATCCGCCCGGGCAAGATCGACCGCTCGCCCACCGGCACGGCCCTGTCGGCGCGCATGGCGCTGCTTTACGCCAGCGGTCAGATGACCGACAACGACAGCTATATTGCCTGTTCGCTGATCGGATCGGAATTCACGGGCCGCGTCGCGGGGCAAACCCGCGTGGCCGACACGCCCGCCATCGTGCCGGAAATATCGGGCCGGGGCTGGATCACCGGCACGCATCAGCACATGCTCGACCCCGACGACCCCTGGCCCACGGGCTATCGCCTGTCAGACACCTGGCCGATGGGTGCAACGACAAAGGACACGCCATGACAGACCGCCACGCCACATTGCTGGACATCCTGACCGAGCGCCACAGCTGCCGCGGCTTTCGCCCCGATCCGCTGCCCACCGACACGATCACCCGCATCGTCGAAACCGCGCAGCGCGTGCCCAGCTGGTGCAACGCCCAGCCCTGGCAGGTCCACGTGACCCAGCCCCAGGCCACCCAGCGGCTCAGCGCCGCGTTGCTCAAGGCGGTGGAAACCGACCAACCGCAGCCCGATCTGGACTGGCCCGCGAAATACACGGGCGTCTACCAGGACCGCCGCCGCACCTGCGGTTTCCAGCTTTATAACGCCGTGGGCATCGCGCGTGACGATCACGCCGCGCGCACGCAGCAGATGCTGGAAAACTATCGCTTCTTCGGCGCGCCGCACGTGGCCATCATCACGTCCGAGGCCGATCTGGGCGCCTATGGCGCGATGGATTGCGGCGGCTTCGTCGCGGCCTTCACGCTTGCGGCGCAATCTTTGGGCGTGGCAACGATCGCGCAGGCCGCCATCGCCGCCTATGCGCCCACCGTGCGGGCCGAACTTCAAATCCCCGACAATCGGCTGATCCTTTGCGGCATCTCGCTGGGCCTGGCCGACCCCGACCACCCGGCCAACGCTTTCCGCACAGACCGCGCCGCGCCGGACCAGGTGATGGACTGGGTCGAGTCCTAGTCTTCATCTTCATCTTGCCCATTAAACTCCCGCCGGAGGCTCCCGCACTCTCAACCCCGCGCAACGGCGCAGGACAAGGCGCCGCCCGCTTGCGGGTGCTGGGTGGGTGGGCGGGCGCACCCGCAAGCGGGCGGTCCCGGCCTCAAAACCCTCGATACCTCGGGATCACTCGCGCGCGGCCAGCAAAGCGGCCGCCGCCGCGCCGTTCGCAAAGGTGATGCGCCCGCCCGCCATCGTCAGGCACACACGGCCCGCCGGGTCCAGCACCACCAGGTCGGCGCGCAGCCCCGGCGCGATGCGGCCCCGGTCGTCCAGCCCCAGCAGACGCGCGGGCCCCTCTGACACCAGCGCCCAGGCGCGCGGCCACCCGATTTCCCCGGCCATGATCTGCGCCGCGCGCAAGGGCGCGGGGTAAAAATAGTCCGAGGCCAGCGCATCGCACAGGTCCAGCCCGATCAGGTGACGGGCCGACACCTTGCCGGCATGGCTGTTGCCCCGCATCACGTTGGGCGCACCCAGAACGATCCCATCGCCGCCAGCACGCGCCTCGGCGGCGGCCTCTTCGGTTTCGGGAAACTCGGCCAGCCGCACGCCAAGGGCCCGCCACCAGGCGCGCTGTTCGGGGCGGTTGTCATCATGGCTGCCCAACGTCACGCCGCGCGCCTGCAACCGGCCCGCCAGCGCCGCGACAGCAGCGGGCACGGCGTCGCGCTGCGCGTGCAACTCTTGCATCATCGCCAGATGGGCCTCGGGGTTGCGGCCCGATTTCAGCGCCTGCCCGGTCAGGCGTGGCGGGCGCTTGCCCTTGTCCAGCGCGTCATGCGGCAGGTGATCGTTGAACACCACCTGGCGGACGGCGTGCTGCGCGACCACCTGTTCCAGCGCCTCGTAATCACCCAGCATGTGCGTTTCGAACCGCAGCTGCGCGCACATATCGGTGCCCGCACCGCGATAGGCGCCCAGCGCATCCAGGAAACGGCGGGCGAAATCGGGGCTGCGCAACCCGCCTTCCCAACTCCAGAATTGCGCCAGCATCGCGGTGGTGATTCCGTTGGCGGCCAGTTCGGCCTCGACCGCGGCCAGCCCCGCGCCCAGGTCTTTCATCGCACCCCGGCGCGGCGCCAGGTGCCGCTCGAACCCGTCGCCGTGGATGTCGACGATGCCCGGCAGAACGGTGCAGCCGGGCAGGTCCAGCACCGGCCCCACGGGCGCGTCGACGATCACGCCACCATCCACCGCCACCGGCACGCCATCTATCGCCCCGTCCCGCAGCGCCTGTGCGCCGCGCAGCGTCAGGGTCACCGTGCTCATGGCCGCTGCCCGATATATTCGACCGCCTGCGTCAGCGTCATCTGGTGGTCGAAGGCGCCCAATTCCAGGAAATGCATGACCTGCGCGATGACCAGCGGGCTGTTCATCATGAACGTATGGGTGACCGGCAGGACCAGATGATCCGTCATGCCCGCAACGCGCGTCGATTCGACAGACACCTTGCCATCGTCCGGCCCCTCGATCATCGCCGAGAAAAACGGGTTCAACGAGCGGTCCCCCGCGATCACGCCCAGCTCGAAATCGACGGGCGGCAGATGCGCGGGCAGGCCCTTGTCATCGCTGCGCAGCTGCTGGCCCGCCGGGCCGTTCAGCCAGCCGAACGCCTCGATCTGGCCCAGAACGTCGACGATCTCGGACCCCTTGTTGGGCGGCGAGAGCATCACCACCCGGCCCAGGCTGCGTGGGCGGTTCCCGATCAGCCAATAGCGCGTCAGGATCCCGCCCATCGAATGGGTGACGATATGCACACGCTCATCCCCACATTGCGCCACCGCATCTGTCAATGTGTCGACAGCCAGGT
>JAASTF010000268.1 GCA_021767525.1 Paracoccaceae bacterium | reverse complement strand
TGTAACCAGGACGATGGCGACGACGAGGAATGCAACGGCGGCGACCCGATGTTCAGCCCGACGCAGCGCATCTGGGGCTATGAAACGCCCGATGGCTCGTTCGCGCAATTCACCCGCGTGCAGGCCCAGCAGCTGATGCCGCGCCCCAAGCACCTGACCTGGGAAGAGGCGGCGTGCTATACCCTCACGCTGGCCACCGCGTACCGGATGCTGTTCGGCCACCACCCGCACGAGCTGAAGCCGGGCCAGAATGTCCTGGTCTGGGGCGCGTCTGGCGGGCTGGGCTCGTATGCGATCCAGCTGGCCAACACCGCAGGCGCCAACGCCATCGGCGTGATCAGCGACGAATCCAAGCGCCAGTTCGTGATGGACCAGGGCGCCAAGGGCGTGATCAACCGCAAGGAATTCGACTGCTGGGGCCAGCTGCCCAAGGTCAACAGCCCCGAATACGGCGCCTGGCTGAAAGAGGCGCGCAAGTTCGGCAAGGCGATCTGGGACATCACCGGCAAGGGCGTGAATGTCGACATGGTGTTCGAACACCCGGGCGAGGCGACCTTTCCGGTGTCGACGCTGGTGGTGAAAAAGGGCGGGATCGTCGTGATCTGCGCCGGCACCAGCGGTTTCAACTGCACCTTCGACGTGCGCTATATGTGGATGCACCAGAAACGCCTGCAGGGCTCGCATTTCGCCAACCTGAAACAGGCCGCCAGCGCCAACCGCCTGATGATCGAGCGCCGCCTCGATCCCTGCATGTCCGAGGTGTTCCCGTGGAACGAGATCCCGCAGGCGCATATGAAGATGCTGCGCAACGAGCATAAGCCGGGCAACATGGCCGTGCTGGTGCAGGCGCCCAAGACCGGGCTGCGCACGGTCGAGGACGTGCTGGAAGCCGGCAAGAAATAAACGCGGCGTGCCGTGTGGTTCAGGCCCGCGCCCCTGACCCGGGGCGCGGGCTTTTTTGCGCGGGACGGGGGCGCGCTCGGGCTGCGCCCATCGCCCCGCCCACCGTCCCGCAGGGCGCTCTGGCCCTTGGGCGGGCGGCGGTATAGGGTCGCGCCATGACGCTGCCCGCCATCACCTTTTCCGACGATCAGTCCCAGGCCTTTGACAGCATCGCCGAGGCGCTGCGTGGCGTCGGCGTGGATATCGAAGATGCCAGCCTGACGCCGCTGGCGCAGGGCAAGACGCGCGTGATGGCCGTTCTGGGCAAGGCGGGGTCGGGCAAGACGCTGCTGCTGGCCGAGCTGGTCAAGGCGCTGGAGGCGGCGGGGGTCGACACGATCTCGGGCGATTACGAAGGGCGCAAGCGCAAGGACCGGCGCACGCTGGCGGTGCTGGCGCCGACCAACAAGGCGGCCAGCGTCTTGCGCATGCGCGGCGTGCCCGCGACCACGATCCACCGCATTCTTTACACCCCCGTCTACGACCCGGAATACGAGCGCATCGCCGAATGGCTGACCGGCAATGGCGAAAAACCCGAGATCGAGGGGCTGACCGATCAGGCGCTGGACCGCGCCTGGGCGTTCTTTCAAACGCAGAAATCGGTGCCCGGCGCGCTGGCCGCCGCGGGGCTGCGCGGTAGCGATTTCATCACCGGCTGGAAACGCCGCGAAGAGCCGCTGGATATCGGGTTCATCGACGAATCCTCGATGCTGGACGAGCGACAATTCGATGATCTGAAAGAGATTTTCCCAACCCTGATCCTGTTCGGCGATCCCGCGCAACTGGCGCCGGTCAACGCGCCGGGCGGCATGGTCTTCGAAAGCCTGCCCGCGCCCGCCAAGCTGGAGCTGCACCGCATCCACCGCCAAGAGGCCGACAACCCGATCCTGGACCTGGCCCATGCGTTGGGCGACCCGGAGCTGGGGTTCGAGGATTTCGAGGCGATGATCCGCGACAAGGCCGCACAGGACGAGCGGGTGATCTGGGCCGAGCGGGTCGAGGTCGACCTGATGGCGCGCAGCCCGGTGTTGGTCTGGCGCAACGCCACGCGCATCCGGTTGATCAACGCCTTTCGCATGGTCCACGGCGCGCCCGAGGATGCGCTGCTGGAGGGTGAGCCGCTGATTTGCGACGGGATCGAATTGCCGCTGAAACACCGCAAGAAACGGCTGGATCTTGAGGCGCGCGGCCTGATCAAGGGCGCGCAGGTGATCTATCTTGGACCGGGGCGCAAGCCGGGCTTTTCGCGGCTGCACGTGATGGGCGCCGAAGACCCGCAGGTGAGTGCAGCCAGCATCGTGAAAATCGAAAAACCCGAGGAAGAAGAACCGTTTATCCCCTTCGCGGCCAATATGGGCGCGGCGTTTTTGCATGGGGCGGCGGTGACGATCCACAAGGCGCAGGGCAGCCAGTGGGAGGATGTGCAGGTGTTTGCACCCGACCTGTGGGCGGCGGCGCGCATGGGCCGGTCTGAGGCGGGGCAGCCATTGTGGAAACGGCTGGCCTATGTGGCGGTGACGCGCGCGCAGGAACGGCTGTATTGGGTGGTGCGTAACCGTTTGAAAAAGCCGACTTATCCGCTGCGCGTGGATGATCTGAAGGCGGCGGTGAAACCCGCGCCGCTGGCATTGGAGGCCGAGGAATGAAATCCATCATCATCACCGGGGCAAGCGGCGGGATCGGCGCCGATTGCGCGCGCGAATTTCTGGAGGCCGGCTGGCGCGTGGGGATGCTCGCGCGGCGTGCCGAAAATCTGGAGAAAGTGGCGCAAGGGTTTGATAATGCGGTGGTTTTACCGTGCGACGTGACCGACGCGCAGGCGGTGAGCACGGCCTTTGACCGCTTTCTAGAGCAGGCGGGGCGGTTGGACGTTCTGTTCAACAACGCGGGCATGTTCGGGCGCGCGGCCACGATCGACGAGCTGTCATTCGACGACTGGAAACAGGTGGTCGATGTGAACCTGCACGGCATGTTCCTGTGCGCCCGCGAGGCGTTTCGCATCATGCGCGCGCAAAGCCCGCAGGGCGGGCGGATCATCAATAACGGCTCGATCAGCGCCCATGCCCCACGCGAGCTATCGGTTTGTTATACAACGACAAAACACGCGATCACGGGGCTTACGAAAACCCTGTCGCTGGATGGGCGGCCGTTCGATATTGCCTGCGGTCAGATCGATATCGGCAATGCGCTGACCGATCTTTTGCAAGGGATCATCGACGCCAACCCCGGCAACCCGCCGCCGCATATGAATGTGCGCGACGTGTCGCGGGCGGTGCGGCAGATGGCCGAGCTGGGCCCCGAGGCCAACGTGCAATTCATGACGATCACGGCGACCAAGATGCCCTATATCGGGCGCGGTTGATATATTTATAGCGGCCATAAATATACGCGACCCGCGCGGTTTCGGCCCGAAATCGCGCGGTTTCAATCGTTAAAACCGGGTTACGATTAACGGCCTACTAACGCCCCCACGGTCAGCTTTGCCGCAGCAGGGTGAAGGCTGCCGAGGCGCCCCAGCCGGCGATGATCGCGATGGCCAGCGACAGCAATCCGTAGATCAGCGGCTGCTCGCGCGAGAGGGTGAAGAGGAACCGTTCCAGCCCCACCTTGTTCACGGCGATCGTGGTTTCATACTGGCTGACCACCGCGCCATCGCGGGTCAGGAAGATACGGGTGGCATAGTCGCCCTCGGTCAAATTCGCGGGCAGGCTGATGGCGGTGGAAAACAGCGTCTGCTCGCGCAGCTCGACCGCGCCTTCGAGGGTTTGGTAGAGGTCGTCGTTTTCGCGGATGCGGATCAGCGCGCGGGTGAAATCTTCGGCATTGCCCACCTCGGCCGCGGCGCCGACCGAGCGGATGGCGCGGGGGATGGTGATGCGGTGGCGCAAATCCTCGGTATCGCTGAGGGCCTGGGGCAGCGGCGCGGATGTGGCCACGGCATAGAAGGACGGGGCCGAGTCGATCTCGACCGCGGCGTTGTTGACCCAGATGCCCACGCGCCTGTCCTTGCGCCGGACGGTGACAGGCTGCGACGGGCCGGCGATGGTGATGACGACCTCGAGCGGGGCCTCTTGCAGGGGCGTTTCGCGTTTCACCGCGCCAAAGATCAGGATTTCGGAGCCGTCTAAATTGGCGGTTATTGAAATGCGGTTCTGGCTGAGGCCCAGAACCACCTCTTCGGCGCGCAGGGGCAGCGCCATCAGCATCAGCACAAGGGTGGCCAGCACGCGCATCAATGCGCCCCCGCCGTGCCAAGCGAATAAAGCTCGGACGGTTGGATCAGCAGGTCGAGCGCCAGCTTGCCGCAGACCACCAGCACCATCAGCGCCAAAAGGATGCGCAGTTGTTCGGCCTTCATCTTCACGCCGATGCGGGTGCCGATCTGCGCGCCGATCACCCCGCCGATCAGCAGCAGCACGGCCAGAACCATGTCGACGGTATAGTTCGTCGTGGCGTGCAGAAGGGTGGTAAAGCCGGTGACGAAAATGATCTGAAACAGAGAGGTGCCGACCACGACCTTGGTGGGCATCCCCAGGATATAGATCATCGCGGGCACCATGATGAACCCGCCGCCCACGCCCATGATGGCGGCCAGGATGCCCACGGCAACGCCCACGATCAGCGGCGGAATGACCGAGATATAAAGGCCCGAGGTGCGGAACCGCATCTTGAAGGGCAGGGCGTGCACCCAGTTGCGCTGCCGCCGTTTCGGGGCGGGGGCCCCGCCCGAGGCGCGGGTGCGGCGGATGGCGCGCAGGCTTTCAAAGAACAT
>JAASTF010000267.1 GCA_021767525.1 Paracoccaceae bacterium | reverse complement strand
TCGACCGAAGCGGGCGATTACAAAGCCAAGATCATGGACGTGGCCAACGCCCCCGGCGAGAAGATCTATCCCGGTGAGCTGGGCAAGGCGCTGGAAATCATCGCCGCAGGTGGCGACATCGACTATGTCGGTGCGACGGCTGTGGAACTGATCGGCCCCGGTGAGGCGGCTGGCGGTTACCGCGAGATCGAAGTCCAGGGTGGCAAGCTGACCACCGTGAAATACCGTTAAGTCACGCTTGACGGACCCGAGCAGCCCGGCCATGTGCCGGGCTGTTTCAATAAAACAGCGCGAAAACGCGCAAACAGACGGGGGATGCCTATGATTGTCGTTGAGGACCTTCATAAGCACTTTGGCGGCTTTCGGGCCGTTGACGGGGCCAGCCTGCGGATCGAAACCGGGTCTATCACCGGGTTGATCGGCCCCAATGGCGCGGGGAAAACCACGCTGTTCAACGTCATCGCCGGGGTGCTGGAGCCAACCAGCGGACGTGTGATCATGGATGGTGAGGACATCACCGGATTGCCGCCGCATGACCTGTTCCACAAGGGACTGCTGCGCACGTTTCAGATTGCGCATGAGTTTGGATCCATGACCTGCCGGGAAAACCTGATGATGGTGCCGGGCGGGCAATCGGGGGAAACCCTGTGGAACACCTGGTTCGGGCGCAAACGTATTGCGGATGAGGAACGCGCGCTGCGGGCCAAGGCCGACGAGGTGCTGGAATTCCTGACGATCGAACATATCGCCGATCTGAAGGCAAGCGAGGTGTCGGGCGGACAGAAAAAGCTGCTTGAACTGGGACGCACCATGATGGTGGACGCCAAGATCGTGTTCCTGGACGAGGTGGGCGCGGGCGTGAACCGGACCCTGCTGTACACCATCGCCGATGCGATCAAGCAGCTGAACACCGAGCGCGGCTACACCTTCGTGGTGATCGAGCATGATATGGATTTCATCGACAAGATCTGCGACCCGGTCATCTGCATGGCCGAGGGCAAGGTTCTGGCAGAGGGAACCTTGGCCGAGATCAAGGCCAACGAACAGGTGATCGAGGCCTATCTGGGCACCGGGCTGAAGAACAAGGACCAGTTGGAAACTACCGGGGCATGACCTGAATGTGTGCCTTCGGCACGCTTTATGGTGATATTGGGGGCGCTGCCCCCAAGCCCCCGGAGTTTTCTTGGCAAGATGAAGACAGGGATACGCGATGGGCGACAACCCGTATCAAGACGATCGCGGCAACAAGGACCGCTCGATCACCAAGACCCATGGCCAGGGCGAAACGCCCCTGCGCAAGGGCGGCAAGGCGGTCACGGTCGACGGTGAGACGCCGTTCCTGATCGGCGACACGATGACCGGGGGCTATGGCAAGGGGCCGGATATCCTGCATGATTGCACCATCGCGGTGAACGCGGGTGAGATCGCGGTGATCGTGGGCCCGAACGGCGCGGGCAAATCGACCGCGATGAAGGCTGTGTTCGGAATGCTGGACGTGCGCCAGGGCCGGGTTTTGCTGGATGGCGAGGATATCACCGCGCTGAGCCCGCAGGACCGGGTGAAAAAGGGCATGGGTTTCGTGCCGCAGACGAACAACATCTTCACCTCGATGACGGTCGAGGAAAACCTGGAAATGGGCGCCTTCATCCGCGAGGACGACATTCGCGAGACGATGGAGCAGGTCTATGACCTGTTTCCGATCCTGCGCGACAAGCGCCGCCAGGCGGCGGGCGAATTGTCGGGCGGCCAGCGTCAGCAGGTGGCGGTGGGCCGCGCGTTGATGACCAAGCCCAAGGTGCTGATGCTGGACGAGCCCACCGCGGGCGTCAGCCCGATCGTGATGGACGAGCTGTTCGACCGCATCATCGAGGTCAGCCGCACCGGCCTGCCGATCCTGATGGTGGAACAGAATGCGCGCCAGGCCCTGGCCATCGCCGACAAGGGCTATGTGCTGGTGCAGGGCGCCAATGCCTATACAGGGACGGGCAAGGAATTGCTGGCGGACCCCGAAGTTCGCAAAAGTTTCCTGGGGGGCTGAGCCATGAAATCATTCATTGTTGCCTCCATTCTGGCCCCTACCCTGCCGGCTGTGGCACAAGACCTGTCGTGCCAGGCGGTAGAACAGTGCCGAGGCGATGCTGTAAGCATGTGTGCCCCGTCGACGTTGAAAATTGATGCGACACAAGTTGCTGGCAACCGTGCCCGGCTCTGGATCGATGGTCAGGGACCTTATGCAGGGCGAGTCGACGGCGACACGATCACGCTTGAGAATTTCAACGGCCGTTATCGTCTGACGGTCGGGGGCGACGGCGCCTTCGTCTATACGGGCAATCGCGGCAAGAGATATGCCGGAAAATGCAAGGGGCAGATCTGATGGATTTCCTGAACGCCATCGTGGCGCTTTCCAATTTCGTTCTGATCCCCGCCATCGCTTATGGCAGCCAGCTGGCGCTGGGGGCGCTGGGGGTCACGCTGATCTATGGCATCCTGCGGTTTTCGAACTTCGCCCATGGCGACACCATGGCATTCGGCACAATGGCGACGATCCTTGTGACATGGGCCATGCAGGCCGCGGGCGTCAGTTTCGGGCCGCTGCCCACTGCGCTTTTGGCGCTGCCCTTTGGCATCCTGGCCTGTGTTCTGCTGGTTCTGGGCACCGACCGCCTGGTGTACCGCTTTTATCGCGAGGTGAAGGCCAAGCCGATCATCCTGGTGATGGCGTCCTTGGGTGTGATGTTCATCCTGAACGGGCTTGTCCGCTTTATCATCGGGCCGGATGACCAACGCTTTGCCGATGGCGAGAGGTTCATCATCACCGCGCGCGAGTTTCGCACCATGACCGGCCTGGACGAGGGGCTGGCCATCAAGACGACGCAGGGCATCACCGTGGTGACGGCGGTGATCGTGGTGGCGGTGCTGTTCTGGTTCCTGAACCGCACGCGCACCGGCAAATCCATGCGCGCCTATTCGGATAACGAGGACCTGGCCCTGCTGTCGGGCATCAACCCCGAACGCGTGGTGATGGTGACCTGGCTGATCGTGGCCGCGCTGGCGACCATCGCGGGGGTGCTTTACGGCTTGGACAAATCCTTTAAGCCGTTCACCTATTTCCAGCTTCTGCTGCCGGTTTTCGCCAGCGCCATCGTGGGCGGCCTGGGCAGCCCGCTGGGCGCGATTGCGGGCGGGTTCATCATTGCCTTTTCCGAGGTGTTCATCACCTACGCCTGGAAAAAGGTGCTTGGCTATACCCTGCCCGAAAGCCTTGAGCCCGACGGGCTCGTGCAGCTGCTGAGCACGGATTACAAATTCGCCGTCAGCTTTGCGATCCTTCTGATCGTTCTGCTGTTCCGTCCAACAGGTCTGTTCCGGGGGAAATCGGTATGAGCGATGCGGTCAAGACCACCGGGCTGTTCGCCCTTGTTGCCCTGCTGATCATCGGCACGGGCGTGGTGCAAAGCTGGAATTCGGCGCTGCTGATCCTGAATTTCGGCCTGATCAGCGCGATCATGGCGCTGGGTGTGAACCTGCAATGGGGCTTTGCCGGGCTGTTCAACGTGGGCATCATGGGCTTTGTCGCGCTTGGCGGGTTGGCGGCGGTGATCGTCGCGATGCCCCCCACGACCGAGGCCTGGGCCGCCGGCGGCATCCAGGTGCTGCTGGGTTTGATCCTGGGGGCGGCAACCATCGTCGCGGCGATCCTGGCCTATAACGCGATGGCGCCGGGGCGCTTGCGCACGCTTGTCTTGTTGGCGGTGCTTGTCGGTGGCTTCTTCATCTACCGTGGTGTTTTCGATGGCGGGGTCGAGGCGATCGAGGCCGTGAACCCGGCCGCCACCGGCTATCTGGGCGGCCTGGGCCTGCCGGTGCTGCTGGCCTGGCCCGTGGGCGGGTTGCTGGCCGCCGGTGCCGCCTGGATCATCGGCAAAACGGCCCTGGGCCTGCGCAGCGATTACCTGGCCATCGCCACGCTGGGCATTGCCGAGATCATCATCGCCGTTCTGAAGAACGAGGATTGGCTAAGCCGGGGCGTCAAGAACGTGATCGGCCTGCCCCGCCCTGTGCCCTACGAGATCGACCTGCAAAACGATCCGGCCTTTGTCGAGCGGGCCAGCGGGCTGGGCATCGACCCGGTCACCGCCTCGACGCTGTATGTGAAACTGGCCTATGCCGCGCTGTTCGCGGTTGTCCTGATCGTTCTGCTGATCCTGGCGCAGCGCGCGCTGCACAGCCCCTGGGGCCGGATGATGCGCGCGATCCGCGATAACGAGGTCGCGGCCGAGGCGATGGGCAAGGACGTGACCCGCCGCCATTTGCAGGTGTTCATCCTGGGCTCGGCCATCTGCGGAATCGCGGGCGCGATGATGACCACGCTGGACGGGCAGCTGGTGCCGACCACCTATCAGCCGCTGCGCTTTACCTTCCTGATCTGGGTGATGGTGATCGTCGGCGGATCGGGCAACAACCTGGGCGCTGTACTGGGCGGGTTCCTGATCTGGTTCCTGTGGGTGCAGGTGGAACCGATGGGCCTGTGGCTGATGCAGACCATCACCAGTGGCATGGCTGAAGACAACTGGCTGCGCGGTCACCTGTTGGAAAGCGCCGCGCATATGCGCCTGCTGACGATGGGGGTGATCCTGCTGCTGGTGTTGCGGTTCAGCCCGCGGGGCCTGCTGCCGGAACGCTGAGACAGATCAGCCGGGCGGCACTGCCGCCCGCG
>JAASTF010000266.1 GCA_021767525.1 Paracoccaceae bacterium | reverse complement strand
ATTCGCGGCTCCGGGCCTTTTTGTTGTCGTGCAGGTGGCGACGCACACGGTTTTCTTCGACCGGCCAGCGTCGCGCACGGGAGCAAGCAACAAGGAATGACGACCTGATCTCTGGCGGGCGCAACGGCGGACCCGATGAAGACCACGAGCTCTGAGGACGTGACACCTTCGCGGAGCAAACCGCGAGCAATTCAGGAGATGCTGCGATGGACTTGATCGCGGAAATTGAGGCGGAACAGATCGCCTCGCTGGGGAAGAAGATTCCCGACTTCAAGGCCGGCGATACCGTGCGTGTCGGCTACAAGGTGACCGAAGGGTCGCGCACCCGGGTGCAGTATTACGAAGGCGTGTGCATCGCCCGCAAGAACGGCAATGGCATTGCCGGTTCCTTCACCGTGCGCAAGATTTCCTTCGGCGAAGGCGTGGAGCGCGTGTTCCCGCTGTACTCGACCAATATCGACAGCATCACCGTTGTGCGCCGCGGCCGCGTACGCCGCGCCAAACTGTACTACCTGCGCTCGCGCCGGGGCAAATCCGCCCGGATCGCGGAAGACACCACCTACAAGCCCAAATCGGCCGGCGCCGAGGCGTAAGGAGCGGAGCGATGAAAAAAGACATCCACCCCGATTACCACATCATCGACGTCAAGCTGACCGACGGCACCGTGGTGCAGATGAAATCGACCTATGGCGCCGAAGGCGACCAGCTCGTGCTGGACATCGACCCCTCGGCGCACCCGGCCTGGACCGGCGGCTCCTCGCGCCTGATGGATACCGGCGGCCGCGTGTCGCGGTTCAAGAAGAAATACGAAGGCCTGGGCTTCTGAGCCGCGCGCCTTTTTCTTGATGCGAAACGCCGCCCTCCGGGGCGGCGTTTTTCATTGGGGCAGGGTCCCGAAGGGGCTTGGGGGTTTTTCTTGCAGTCGCCCCAATATATAGTATTCCGAACGTGCAATCAGAGCCTAACAAAGGGCCAGGGACGGGAACATGGCGCATATCATCGTGGTCGGAAACGAGAAGGGCGGCGCGGGCAAGTCCACCGTCTCCATGCATGTGGCCAGCGCGCTCGCCCGGCAGGGCCACAAGGTGGCCGCGCTCGATCTGGACCTGCGCCAGCGGTCGCTGGGGCGCTACGTCGAGAACCGCGCGAAATTCATCGAGGAAAACGGGATCGAGCTGCCGCAGATCCGGCTCCACGCGCTGCCCGAGGTTGACCCCGCCACGCTGAACCCCGGCGAGAACGTCTATGACCACCGCCTGTCGGCGGCGATCTCGGGGCTGGAGGGCGACAACGATTTCATCCTGATCGACTGCCCCGGCTCGCACACGCGGCTGAGCCAGGTGGCGCATTCGCTGGCCGACACGCTGATCACGCCGCTCAACGACAGTTTCATCGATTTCGACCTGCTGGCGCATACCGACGCCAGCGGCGAGAAGATCCTGGGCCCCTCGGTCTATTCCGAGATGGTGTGGAACGCCCGCCAGTTGCGCGCGCAGGCGGGGCTCAAGCCGATCGACTGGGTGGTGATCCGCAACCGGGTCGGCACCCAGCGCATGGTCAACAAGGAAAAGATGGAGCGCGCGATCAAGATGCTGTCGAAACGCATCGGGTTCCGCATCGCGCCGGGCTTTTCCGAGCGCGTGGTCTTCCGCGAGTTGTTCCCGCGCGGGCTGACATTGCTGGATCTCAAGGATGTCGGCGTGCGCCAGCTCAATATCTCGAACATCGCCGCGCGGCAGGAATTGCGCGACATGATGAAGGCGCTGGACTTGCCGGGCGTCGACGCCAAGGTCTGAGGCGCCTCAGCCCGGTTCGCCGGTATAGAGCGTGAAGAGTTCCTGCGGCCGCGACACGCCGCGCAGCATGTAGCGGCCGAGCGAAACCAGGTCATGCGGCCCGCCGCGCGCGGCCCGATAGACCGGTTCGGACAGGATCACGGAGCGACCCAGGGCGCGGTGCATCTCCGCCAGTCGGGCGGTTAGGTTCACCGCCGGCCCGATCACGGTGAAATCCAGCCGGGTCTCGGCGCCGATATTGCCATACAGGATATCGCCCGCGTGCAGCGCGAAGGTGAACTCTGCAACCGGGCGCCCCTCGGCCGCCCGCGCGCCATTGAGCGCCGCGATCTCCCCGGTCAGCGCGGCCACGGTATCGAGCGCGGCCTGGGCGGCGCTTTCCCGCTGGTCGAACATGGCCAGAAGCCCGTCGCCCATGAATTTCAAGACGTTCCCACCACGGTCATGGATCGCCTCGACCACCAGGCCGAAATAGGCGTTGAGCATGGCGATCAGGTCGGGGCCCGGGACGCGCTCGGCAAGCTGGGTGAACCCGGCCAGGTCGAAAGTGAGAATCACCGCGTTGATCTGCTGCAGCGAGCCGCGCTGGATCTCGCCCGACAGCACCCGGTGCCCCGCGTCGCGGCCGAGATAGGCGTCGAGCAGGTCGTGGGCGATGCGCCGGTTCGCCGCCGATTTCAACGCCAGCCCGAGCGGCGGCAGGGTGGCGCGAATCAGGGCGAGATCGGCGTCCGAAAACCCGCCCGGCGCGTCGCTGGTCCAGGAGACGAGCACCCCCTCGGGCGCGTTGTTGGGGTCGATGACGTCGTCTTCGCGCGGTTTCTCGAACAACTGTCCGGCCGCGAAATAATCCGTGGCGCCCTGTGCGCGCAGCTCGTTCAGCAGCGGGAAACGGCTCTGGTGGCCCGGCGCGTCGAGCCGCTCGCGCAGCTCCATCCCGCTGTTCTCGAGGATGGCGTAGAGCGGGCTCTGCACCCAGCTCTCGAGCGGGGTGGCGCGGTGCGCGAAATGCTGGTGCGACACGCCCGCGCCGGTGCGCAGCCATTCGAACCCGATGCCGCCGAATCGCGGGTTGAGCGCGCGCTGCGCCACGTGCAGGCGGTAGAGCGGCACGCCCGCCGCCAGAAGGCGCTCGCAATAGCCGGTCAGCATCTCCTCGCGCGCGGTGCCGTCCAGCCCGCGCGCAAGCAGCCAGTCGGACAGGTCAGCGACGGTCGGTGAACTCCGGGACATGGGCTGCTCCGCGTGGATAGCGACAAGGATTTCAATAGCATATCCGCGCGGGCACGGGTATCGCGCCGTGCTAGCGAATGCCGGCAAGTTGCCGCAGCATCGACCGCAGCAGCGCCACCTCGCCGGAGGTGAAATGGCGGGCGAGCTTCCTGTCATACTCCTTCGCCACCCCGCGCAGGTCGCGATAGGCGGCCTCGCCGGCCGCGGTCAGCTCCAGATGCTCGGAGCGGCGGTCGCGCGAATCGCGGGTGCGGGTGATGAAGCGCCGCTCCGCCAGGCGCTGCACCGCGCGGCTGACCTTGGTCTTGTGGATCTTGGCGCGCGCGCCGATCTCCTTCGCCGTCATTCGCCCGTACATGCCCAGGTGGAACAACACCCGCCATTCGGTGCGCAGCATGCCGTAGCGATTCTTGTAGACGTCCTGGAACGTCAGCGAGCTTTCCTCCGCCGCCTGGTTGAGCAGGAAGGGCAGGAAATTGGCCAGATCGAAATCGTCCTCGACCATATCGTGTTTTGTCAATTTTTCCGTCATCGCGTATTGTTAGTTACAAAATCAACTATTACCCAGCAAGCAGCAAAAAGGAGGAACGCGCGATGAATCGTCCTACCGACCCCCACAAGATGGTGCAGGCTGCTTCGCCCACCGGCGTCACCGAGGGCTACATGCCCGGCTTCGGCAACGACTTCGAAACCGAGGCGCTGCCCGGCGCCCTGCCGCAGGGCATGAACAGCCCGCAGAAATGCAATTACGGCCTCTATGGCGAGCAGCTGAGCGGCACCGCCTTCACCGCCAACCCGCCGGAGCGGACCTGGACCTATCGCATCCGGCCCAGCGTCAAGCATTCGCACCGCTACACCAAGATCGACCTGCCCTACTGGAAATCGGCGCCCCATGTGGACCCCGACGTGGTGTCCCTGGGCCAGTACCGCTGGGATCCGGTGCCGCATAGCGACGAGACACTGACCTGGATCACCGGCATGCGCACCATGACCACCGCGGGCGACGTGAACACCCAGGTGGGCATGGCGAGCCATATCTACCTGGTCACCGAATCGATGGTGGACGAATATTTCTACTCGGCCGATTCCGAGCTCCTGGTGGTGCCGCAAGAGGGCCGTCTGCGTTTTGCCACCGAACTGGGGATCATCGACCTGGAGCCGCAGGAGATCGCCATCATCCCGCGCGGGCTGGTCTATCGCGTCGAGGTGCTGGAGGGGCCCTGCCGCGGCTTCGTCTGCGAGAATTACGGCCAGAAGTTCGAGATGCCCGGCCGCGGCCCGATCGGCGCCAACTGCCTGGCCAATCCGCGCGACTTCAAGGCGCCGGTGGCGGCCTTCGAGGACCGCGAGGTGCCCTCGACGCTGACCATCAAGTGGTGCGGCCAGTTCCACACCACGGAAATCGGCCAGTCGCCGCTCGACGTGGTGGCCTGGCACGGCAATTACGCGCCCTACAAGTACGACCTGCGCAATTACTGCCCGGTGGGCGCGATCCTGTTCGACCACCCCGACCCGTCGATCTTCACCGTGCTGACCGCGCCCTCGGGCGTGCCGGGCACGGCCAATATCGACTTCGTGCTGTTCCGCGAACGCTGGATGGTGGCCGAGGACACCTTCCGCCCGCCGTGGTATCACAAGAACATCATGTCCGAGCTGATGGGCAACATCTATGGCCAGTACGACGCCAAGCCGCAGGGCTTCGTGCCGGGCGGGAT
>JAASTF010000265.1 GCA_021767525.1 Paracoccaceae bacterium | reverse complement strand
GGCCTGCTGGTCAGCTTTGGCGACGCGCTGTCGGAACCTGCGAACCGCGCCGCACTCGCCTTTCGCGCGGCGGTCGAGGGCGCGGGCTGGGCAGCGGTGCAGGAATGTTCCACCTCGCTGGTGTCGACCTACCTGCGCTTTGATCCGTTGGCCGAGGCGCCGGATGACCTGCACGCCGATGTGCAAACCCTGCTGGCCAGCCAGAACTGGTATGACGCGCCCTTGCCACAGGGCCGCCGCCTGTGGCGTATCCCCACCGTTTACGGCACCGACATGGCCCCGCAACTGGACGAGGCCGCGGCCGAGGCCGGAATGACCGCCGAACAGGCCATCGAACAACTTTCCAAAACCCGCGTGCGCGTGCAAACCATCGGCTTCGCGCCCGGCCAGCCCTATCTGGGCGAACTGCCCCAGGCGTGGAACATCCCGCGCCAGACCGCGCTGACCGACAGCGTGCCGGTGGGCGCGCTGACCGTGGCGATCCGTCAACTGGTGCTGTTTTCCGTCTCCACCCCCACCGGCTGGCGCCATGTGGGGCAAACGGCGATGCGCCTCTTTCGCCCAGACAGCGACACGCCCTTCATCCTGCGCCCGGGCGACGAGGTGTTGTTTCCGCAGGTCACCCCCGAGGAACTGGAAAACATGCGCAGCGACGCGGGTGGCGGCGCCACGTCCGAGGTGCTGACATGACCGCGCGCCTGATCGTCCATCAGGCCGGCCCCGGCATCACCGTGCAGGACAGGGGCCGCCCCGGATACTTGGCTCTGGGCCTGTCGCGCGGCGGCGCCGCCGACACGCTTGCTTTGGCCGAGGGCGCGGCGCTGTTGCGCCAATCGCCCGACTGCGCCGCGCTGGAAATGGCCGGCATGGGCGGCACGTTCGAGGTGAGCGAAGACACCCGCATCGCGCTGACCGGCGCGCCGATGCAGGCCGCCATTGATGGCGAGGGGATCGCCTGGAACGCCAGCCACCTGTTGCCCGCCGGCGCGCGGCTGACCATCGGCGCGGCGCGCGCCGGCGTCTACGGCTACCTGCACCTGGGCGGCGGTATCGCCACGCCCGAATTGCTGGGCGCACGCTCGGCCCATCTGGCCGCCGGGCTGGGCGCGCGCATCGCGGCGGGGGATGACCTGCCGCTGGGCACCGACAAGGGCGGCGATACCGGCCTGACCCTGCCCGCCGACGACCGGTTTTCGGGCGGCACCATTCGCGTCGTGCCCAGCCTGCAAACCGGCCTGTTCCCCGACGCCGAGATCGCCCGTTTCGAAGCGTCCGAATTTCACCGCGACAATCGCGGCAACCGCATGGGTGTGCGCGTGGTGCCCGATGGCGAGGGCTTTGCCCCCGAAGGCGGGCTTTCGGTTCTGTCCGAGGTGATCGTGCCCGGCGACATACAGATCACCGGCGATGGCACGCCCTTCGTGCTGCTGGCCGAATGCCAGACCACCGGCGGCTACCCCCGCATCGGTGCCGTCCTGCCCTGCGACCTGCCGCGCGTGGCGCAGGCGGCGGCGGGAACGGGGCTGCGGTTCCGCTTCGTGTCGCCCGAGGATGGCCTCGCCGCCCTGCGCCGCGACGCCGAGGCGCGAAAGGCCCTGGCAAAAACCGCCCGCCCACTGCTGCGCGACCCGGCCACGATCCGCGATCTTCTGTCCTATCAGCTGATAAGCGGCGTCACGGCCGGGGCTGACCCGGTGTAGACCGGGCAGAGGCTGCGCTCGCGCAAAAAGGTTACCAAAAGCTTTCCGGATTTCCGCGCGATTTCAGGGGCAAACCGCGCGGAATGTGTATATTTATGCGCGCTCTAAAAATACCGAGCCCACCGAATACCCCGCCCCGAACGAGCAGATCACCCCATAGTCGCCCGGCTGCATATCGTCGGAATACTTGGCAAACGCGATGATCGACCCCGCCGAGGACGTGTTGGCGTAATCCTGCAGGATATTTGGCTGCTCCTCGGGCGCAGGCTCGCGCCCCAGCACCTTGCGGCCCACGAAATCGTTCATCCCCTTGTTGGCCTGATGCAGCCACATCCGCCGCAGCTGATCGGGGGAAACGCCTTCTGATTCAAGATGTTGCAGGATATGCTCCGACACCATCGGCACCACTTCCTTGAACACCTTGCGGCCGTTCTGCATGAACTGCATGTCGCGCCGGTCGGCCACGCCATCGGGCCGCGTGCGGCGCAGAAAGCCGTTGTTGTTGCGGATATTGTTGGAAAACTCGGTGGCACAGCGGGTCGAGCGCACGATCCAATGCGGCCCCTTCGCATCGTCGGCCCGCTCCAGCACCGTGGCCGTGGCCACATCACCGAAAATGAAATGGCAATCCCGATCCCGCCACTCCAAATGCCCGCTCGTGATCTCGGGATTCACCACGATCGCCCGCCGAACCGAGCCCGCGCGGATCATGTCGGCGGCCGCCTGGATGCCAAAGGTCGCGGACGAGCACGCCACGTTCATATCAAAGGCGAAGCCCTTGGCCCCCAACGCTTTTTGGATCTCGATGGCCACCGCCGGATAGGCGCGCTCCATGTTGGACGCCGCGCAAATCACCAGGTCGATATCGCCGCCCGACAGGCCCGCCTGCGCCAGCGCCGTCTCGCACGCCTTCAGCGCGATTTCGGTCATGATGCCCAGCTCGTCATCGCTGCGCTGGCGAAACTTGGGATACATCCGGGTTGGGTCAAGAACGCCCTCTTTATCAAGGACATAGCGTTGCTCGATCCCGCTGGCCTTTTCGATGAACCCGGTCGAGGAATACTCTTTCGCCGCCAGCTCGCCCGCCGCGATCGCCTCGGCGTTCTCGGCGTTGTAAAGGTCCACATAGGCGTTGAAGCTTTCCACCAGCTCGTCATTGGTGATGACGTTTTCCGGCGTGAACACGCCCGTTCCGGTGATGGCTGGCTGGTGCATCGCGTCCCCTCCCTGTTCAGCCCGCCCACATCATCCAAAGCCGCGCCCAAGGTCAAGGGCGCCGCCCCTTTCCGGGCGCGGGGTGGGCGGGTGGGCGCGCCCGGAAAGGGGCGGGATTACAGCTTGTTGGGCGGTGTATCACCGTTGAAAAACGCCTGCAGGTTATCCAGCACCATCATGCCCATATCGGTGCGCACCTCTTCGGCCGCGGTGCCCAGATGCGGCAGCAGCACCACGTTTTCAAGCGCGCGCAGCGCCTGCGGCACCTCGGGCTCATGCTCGTAGACATCCAGACCCGCCCCGGCGATCTGCCCATCTTGCAGCGCTGCGATCAGCGCGGCCTCGTTCACCACGTCGCCGCGGCTGATATTGACGAAATGCGCGCTGGGTTTCATCGCGGCGAACACATCCGCGCCGATCAGATGATGCGTTTCCGCCCCGCCCGGCGTGGCGGCCACAACGATATCGCAGCGCGCCGCCAGTTCGGACAGCTCCGCCACCTGCGTCGCCGGGAAATCCACCGATTTTTCCGAACGATTAACGAACAGAACCTCCATCCCGAACCCGAAATGGCAGCGCCGCGCAATCGCCTGCCCGATCCGGCCCATGCCGACGATGCCCACGGTCTTGCCCGTGACATGCAGGCCCAACATCTGCGTCGGATGCCAACCTTCCCAAGCCCCTGACCGCACCAGCCGCTCGCCCTCACCGGCGCGGCGCGCGCTCATCAGGATCAACGTCATGGCGATATCGGCGGTGGCGTCCGTCACGGCGCCGGGCGTGTTCGTCACCGTCACTGCATGGGCGCGGGCCGCGTCCACGTCGATATGGTTATAACCCACCCCGAAATTCGCCAGAATCTTGCAGCGCGGGCGGCCGAACTCGTTGAAAATCTCGGCGCTGAACCTGTCGCCCAGCGACGGCATCATCCCGTCATAGATCGCCAGCCCCGAGCGCATTTCCGACGGCGTCATCGGCGCGGTCTTGTCGCGCACGGTCAGCTCGAACAGGTCGTCGGCGCGGTCGATCACCGCCTGGGGCAGGTTGCGCGCCAGAAGAACTTTTTTCTTTGCCATCAATGCATTCTGCCGCCCAGCGGCACCTCTTTGTCGGGGGCGATCAGCACGATCCCGCCCTGTTCATCGCTGACGCCCAGCACCAGAACCTCGGACATGAAGGGCCCGATCTGGCGCGCGGGAAAGTTGACCACCGCCATCACCTGCCGGCCCACCAACGCCTCGGGCGTGTAATGCGCGGTCACCTGTGCGCTGGTCTTTTTCTCACCCAGCTCGGGCCCGAAATCGATCCACATCTTGATCGCGGGTTTGCGCGCCTCGGGAAAGGGTTCGGCCCGCGTCACCTGGCCCGCACGGATGTCGACCGCCAGGAAATCGTCGAAGGTGATTTCAGCCATTGCGCAGCTCCTTGCTGCGGTCGGTGGCGGCCTTGACCGTGGCGCGCATCAGCGGCGGCAGGCCGGTGTCCTCGTCCATCAGCACCTCAAGCCCCGCTTGCGTGGTGCCATTGGGGCTGGTGACGTTCACGCGCAGTTGCGCAGGCGTTTCATCCGCCGCCTCGGCCAGCGCACCGGCGCCCGCAACCGTGGCTTGCGCCAGCTGCATCGCCAGTTCGGGCGACAGGCCTTGCGCCTCGCCCGCGCGCGCCATGCATTCGATCAAATGGAACACATAAGCCGGCCCCGAGCCCGACAGGCCGGTGACCGCATCCATCTGATCCTCGCTTTCCAGCCGCACCACCTGCCCAACGGCGCGCAGCAGCGCCTCGGCCAGGCCCAGATGGGCGTCGGTGGCCTGGGCGTTGCCAATGATCGCGGT